>CAJXGZ010000201.1 GCA_913053795.1 uncultured Rhodospirillales bacterium
GTTTGGCTTCGCCGGTTTCGTCCTGGGCCCGCCTCATGGCGTCGGCCACCAACGGGATGGTTTGACGCATGGGCGAGAACACCTGATTGCCTTGGGGCTCGTCGTTCTTGATGAAATCGCCGCCGAGCCAGAACTGATAGGCCGCTTCGGCAAAGGGTTCGGGGCGCAGGCCCAGTTTAGGCTTGATGATGGTGCCGGCGATGTAGCCGCCGTCGACAACCGGACGGCCAAGGATGCGCCACAGGTCGGCGATGCTTTTCGCCGGGCCATCATAGAGCCGCAGATACTTGGGCGGAACGTAAAAATCCATCATCTTGGCGTATTCGATGTCGCCCATGCCCTGGTTGTTGCCGATGGTCAGCGTCAGGAAAGACACCAGCATGGCCCGGCCGTCTGTGATATTGCGGTCGAACAGGTCGACCGGATAGGCGATCTTCATGATCTCCTTGGCTTCGTCGATCTCGTAAACCAGTGAATCGACGCCCTTGGTAAAATCGTCCGTCGTGCAGACTTCGACGTTGGTTCCGGTCGAGCTCTCGGCGGAAAAATGGGCGGCGGCCTCAAGGTATCCATGACCGCTTTTCGGCTTCATGATATAGGCGCAAAGCACATGGTTACCGCCTTTTATCAGATCCTCTTCACTGAGGCTGAGATCGGCGTAGCGGGCTGATTGATCCATCTAAAGGGTCCTTTCGAAATATATTTTGTGTTTCGACTCGCTTTTTAGCACGGTCCACAACATAAGGTAATTCATGATTATTGATAGTTACCATAAAAATACCTTATAATGACTTCCTATGAACATTACCCTGAGACAACTGGCCGTCTTTTCCGCGGTCGTCCGGCGGCGCAGCTTCACCCGGGCGGCCGAGGAATTGCACCTGAGCCAACCCGCCGTTTCCATGCAGGTCAAACAGTTGGAAAACCAGCTCCAAATCCCCCTGCTCGACCAGGCGGGACGCAAGATCGCCCTGACGGAAGCGGGCGAGGAGGTGTTTTCTTACGCGCGCGCTATCCTTGATAAGCTGGACGACTTGGAAACCGTCCTCGGCAATTTGAAAGGCCTGAAGCAGGGAAAGTTGAGGATTTCCGTCGTCACCACGGTCAATTATTTCGCCCCCACCCTTTTGCGCACTTTTCATGGACGATATCCCGGCGTCAACGTCATCCTCGATGTGGCCAACCGCCAGACCCTTCTCGAACAATTGAGCGAGAACGAGGTGGATATGGTCGTCATGGGCCAACCACCCGCCGACATGGATCTGGAATCAGACCCTTTTCTCGAAAACCCCCTGGTTATCATCGCCCCGGAAGGACACCCATTAACCGGAAAATTATCCATTCCACTCAAACGGTTGGAAGACGAAGTTTTCCTGATACGTGAACCAGGATCTGGAACACGCGACGCCATGGAACGCTTTTTTTCAAGCCACGGCATCCGCATCACCACAGGTATGGAGGTTTCCGGCGTCGACGCCCTGAAGCAAAGCGTTCAGGCCGGCCTGGGATTGGGCCTGATGTCGCGCGACGCGGTGCAGATGGAACTGTCCCTGGGGCGTTTGGTGACGCTCGATATCGAAGGCTTTCCCATCCGTCGCCACTGGTATCTGGTGCACCGCCGCCCCAAGCGCCTCTCGGCCCCGGCCCTGGCCTTCAAGGCGTTTGTTTTAAACGAGGCGGCGGACCTGTTGGAAAATTAACGCGGCGTACAGGCAAGCCAGGACCGGGGTTATTTAATGCGCGGGTCCAGGGCGCCGGACAAGTATTTCCCAAACATGGTTTCGAGCGGGATCACCTTGATCTTGGACGCGTTGCCCGCCGTTCCGAAGGCCTCGTACCGGGCCTTGCAGATGCCGCTCATGCCCTTGGTGGCTTCGGCCAGGAACTTGCGCGGATCGAAGTTCGACGGCGCGTCGTGCAGGTGCTTGCGCACGGAACCGGTCGACGCCATGCGCAGGTCGGTGTCGATGTTGACCTTACGCACGCCGTGCTTAATGCCCTCGGCGATTTCTTCGACCGGAACGCCATAGGTCTGGCCCATGTCGCCGCCGTAATCGTTGATAGTTTTCAGCCATTCTTGGGGAACCGAGGAAGACCCGTGCATCACCAGGTGGGTGTCGGGAATACGGGCGTTGATTTCCTTGACCCGGTCGATGCGCAGGATGTCGCCGGTCGGTTTCTGAGTGAACTTATAGGCCCCGTGCGAGGTGCCGATGGCGATGGCGAGCGCGTCAACCTTGGTTTTCTTGACGAAATCCGCGGCCTCGTCCGGGTCGGTCAACAACTGGTCGTGGGACAGCTTGCCCACCGCCCCGACGCCGTCTTCTTCCCCGGCCTCGCCGGTCTCAAGACTGCCCAGGCAACCCAATTCACCTTCGACCGAAACGCCACAAGCGTGCGCCGCCTCAACGACTTTGCTGGTGGTTTCCACGTTGTAGTCGTAAGACGACGGGGTTTTGCCGTCGGTCATCAGGGACCCGTCCATCATCACCGAGGAAAAACCCGACTGGATGGAACGCTGACAAATCGCGGGCGACATGCCGTGGTCCTGGTGCATGCAGATGGGAATATGCGGGTAAGCCTCGATGGCGGCCAGGATCAAGTGGCGCAGGAAGGCTTCGCCGGCGTACTTGCGGGCTCCCGCCGAGCCCTGCAGGATCACCGGGCTGTCGGTGGCGTCGGCGGCCTCCATGATGGCTTTGACTTGCTCCATGTTGTTGACGTTGAAGGCGGGAAGCCCATAGGCGTTCTCCGCCGCGTGGTCCAACAATTGACGCATAGAAACCAGGGGCATTTGTATTCCTCCTTAGAGTCAGTCCGAAATTGAATCATTTGTTATTAATGGATTAAGTTAAGCCCGATCCCCCTTCATGTCATTCCCGCGCAGGCGGGAATCCAGAAACCGCGCGGAAATCCTGGACTCCCGCCTACGCGGGAGTGACGGCGTGATTTGGATCGAAATGACGCAGCCATTTGAAACCGTTGCTTTCATTTTCGGCCATACATTTAAGCCCTTCTTATAATCTTAATCCCTGGCGCATCATCTCCAGGATATCATCAGCGCAGACCGGGCGGCTGAAGATGAACCCTTGAATTTCATCGCACCACTGTTGGCGCAGGAAGGTCAACTGCTCATTGTCCTCCACCCCCTCGGCGATCACCTTGAGCTCCAGACTCTGGCCGATGGCGATGACGGCGGCGGCCAACGCCCGTCCTCCCTTGGCTCCCCCGCTGGCGCTAATGTCGGCGACGAAGGAGCCGTCGATCTTGATGGCGTCGAGGGGAAAGTTCCGCAAATAACTGAGCGAAGAGTATCCGGTGCCGAAATCGTCGGCGGCCAGGCGCACGCCCATGGCGTGAATCTTGCGGAGAATCCGGGCCGAGCCCTCGGCGTCCTCCATCAGCGAGGTCTCGGTGATTTCCATCTCAAGCAGGCCGGGCTCAAGCCCCGTCTCCTTCAGGGTCAAGGCGATGAAGTCCAAAAGTCCGTCATGGGAAAGCTGGCGGGCCGACAGGTTCACCGCTACGGCCATCTGAAATCCGGCGTCCCGCCATTCCTTGGCTTGGGCGCAGGCGGTTTTGATCACCCACTCGCCGAGCGGAATAATCAGGCCGGTCTCTTCGGCCAGCGGAATGAACGACTGCGGCGTTTCCAGACCCTCCTTGTCCGGCCGCGCCCAGCGCACCAGGGCCTCGACGCCGGTGATCACGCCCCGGCGCAGGTCCACCTTGGGCTGGTAGTGAAGCACGAAATCGCCGTCAATCAGCGAGCGCCGCAACATGTTCTCGACGCTCAAGCGCTCAAGCGCCCTTGCGTTCATGTCCTCGGTGAAGAACTGGCTTGAGTTGCGCCCCAGCTCCTTAGCGTGAAAAACCGCCGTATCGGCGTTGCGGATCAGGTCGCCAACGCTTTCTCCATCGTTGGGAAAAATGGCGGCGCCGATGCCGGCGGTGAGCACGGTGTCGCTATCTTGTCCCTTGATGAGCAAGGGCTTGCTCAACGCCTCTTGCAGGCGCCGGATCACCATGGAGACCTCTTCGGCGGAGCGCACCACCGGCAGCACCACAAGAAATTCATCGCCGCCGAGGCGGCCGACGGTGTCGCGGTTCCTGAGGCAGGATTTGATTCGGGCGCCCATCTCCGCCAGCAAGGCGTCGCCGACGTCAAGGCCGAGGTGGGTGTTGACGTCCTTGAACTTATCCATGTCAACGTGCAGGACGGCGACTTGGCGCCTATCGGCCGCCGCCTGCTTCAAGGCCCGGTGCACCCGGTCCTGAAGAAGACGCCGGTTGGGAAGGCCGGTCATGGCGTCGTAATTGACCTGGTATCCGGCGCTCTCTTCGTATCGGCGGCGCTTGGAGATGTCGCTGAATATGGCGACGAAGGATTCGACCGCGCCGTCGGCCTCCTTTACGGCGGTGATGGACAGCCATTCGGGATAGACTTCGCCGTTCTTGCGGCGGTTCCAGACCTCGCCCTCCCAGACGCCGCGCCTGGACAGGGCGTTCCACATGGCCTTGTAGAACGTCGCGCCTTGGCGGCCCGAGGACAGGAAGCTGGGGTCCTTGCCCATGACCTCCTCGGCTATTACATGGGCCT
>CAJXGZ010000202.1 GCA_913053795.1 uncultured Rhodospirillales bacterium
TCTCCCCATCCTTCGACGAGATGAAGGACGCTCTCGGCCTAAAATCCAAATCCGGCATTCACCGCCTGATTACCGGCCTTGAAGAGCGGGGTTTCATCCGCCGTCTGGCTCACCGGGCGCGCGCCCTGGAAGTTCTCCACCTGCCGGAAAACATGGAAACAACGGAAATCCGAAATTCCGCCAACAAGAACAAGGGCTTCAACCCCAACGTCATCAAGGGCGACTTCAAGGCCCCGGTGGCTCCAGCGGCGGCGGCAAGACCACCCTTGTGGTTAAGTTGCTGAAAGAATTGAACGGCCGGGGCTTGAAGGTCTCCACCATGAAGCACACCCACCACAGGTTCGACATCGACACCCCGGGCAAGGACTCCTACCGGCACCGCGAGGCGGGCGCGGCGGAGGTTATGCTGGTGTCGTCGGAGCGCTGGGCGCTGATGCACGAACACCACGGCGCGCCCGAACCGGCGGTGGATCAACTGCTCGGCCACATGACGGACGTCGATTTGCTGCTGGCCGAGGGATTCAAGAAACTGCCCTGCCCCAAGATGGAGGTCTACAGGCCATCGCTCGGCAAGCCCCGCAGATTCGATGATGACCCCGACATCATCGCCATCGCCAGCGACGAGCCCTTGGCGGATGCGGCGACGCCCGTTTTCGACCTCAACGACATTCCCGCCATCGCCGATTTCATTGTCAACGTTGGAGCCGGAAATGGCGCGGATTAAAGACAGTTGCTTTGCCGCAAGCGAAAATTCCATGCGCATTGACGAGGCGCTGGCTCTGTTGAGGGATCGCCTGGAGCCGGTGTGCGGCGTCGAGACGGTTCCCCTTCGCCAAGCCCTGAACCGCACCCTCGCCAGCGACGTTATCGCCGGGCGCGACGTGCCGCCCCACGACAATTCCGCCATGGACGGCTACGCCGTGTTTTTCGACGATCTCAACGCCGATGGCGAAACCCGGCTGCCCGTGGCCGGGCGCATCGCCGCCGGACATCCGCTCAAAACCACGGCCGAGAGGGGAAACGCCTACCGCATCTTCACCGGCGCCGCCATGCCGGACGGCCCGGACACCGTGATCATGCAGGAGCACTGCCAGGCGGACGGCGCCATGGTGGTTCTCAAGCCGGGGATCGCGCGCGGCGGCAATCGCCGGCGCAAGGGCGAGGACATCACCGCCGGTTCGACTATCCTGAAAAAAGGAATCCGCCTGCGCCCCCAGGAAATCGCCTTGGCGGCCTCGGTCGGAACCGCCGCCCTGGAGGTGCGCAACCGCCTGCGGGCGGCGATGTTCTCCACCGGGGACGAGCTGCGCGATCCCTCCATGGACGCCCCCGAAGGCTGCATTTACGACACCAACCGCTTCGCCGTCATGGGGTTGCTTGAGGGGCTGGGGTGCATGGTCACCGATCTTGGCGTTATGCCCGACGATTTGAATGTCATCCGCGAGGCTCTCGCCGGCGCCGCCCAAGACCATGACGTGGTCATCACGTCGGGCGGCGTCAGCGTCGGCGAGGAGGATCACGTCAAGGAGGCGGTTCAGTCCCTGGGCGCCCTTCACTTCTGGCGGCTGGCCATCAGGCCTGGACGCCCCGTGGCTTTGGGCCAAGTGGGCGCCGCCGTCTTCATCGGCCTTCCCGGCAATCCGGTGTCGAGCATGGTCACCTTCATGCTCATCGCCCGGCCGGTGCTGTTGGCGCTGTCGGGCCGCAACCATGCGGAGCCGCCGCGCTTCAAGGCGCCCTCCGGTTTTAACTTCGCCAAGGCGCCGGGACGCCGCGAGTGGCTGCGCGCCCGCCTGGAAAAAGACGAAAACGGCCGATTAACAGTGATGAAGTTCCACTCCGAAGGCTCCGGCGTCCTGTCCTCCATGGTCGACGCCCATGGGCTTGTGGAGGTGGCCGAGGATGCGCCGCCCATAAGGAAAGGGGACATGGTGGACTTTTTGCCTTTCAACGAGTTAAGCCAATGAAAATCATCTATTTCGCCTGGCTGCGCCAAAAGACCGGCGTCTCCGAGGAGGACGCCTCGCCGCCGGAGACGGTGACGGACGTGGCCGGCCTGACCGGCTGGCTGAAGGGGCGCGGCGGCGGCTTCGCCGAGGCCTTCGACGATCTGTCGGTGGTCCGCGCCGCCGTCAACCAGGAGCATGTGGGGATGGACCACGCCGTATCCGCCGGCGACGAGGTGGCCTTCTTCCCGCCGGTGACGGGAGGGTAGCCCCTTGATCCGGGTGCAACGCCAAGACTTCGACGTCGGCGCCGAGTTGGCGGCCCTGTCCGGAGACAACCGCGGCATAGGCGGCGTCTGCGCCTTTGTCGGCCTGGTCCGCGAGATGGCTGGCGGCGAACCTCTTAGGTCGATGTCTCTTGAGCACTACCCCGGCATGACGGAGAAGGCGCTGGCCCGGATCGAGGCCGAAGCCAGGGAGCGCTGGCCCCTTGAGGAAACCCTGATCATCCACCGCTACGGAAAGCTCGAGCCGGGCGAGCGCATCGTCCTTGTGGCCACCGCCAGCGCCCGCCGCCAAGCCGCCTTCGAGTCCTGCAACTTCATCATCGACTGGCTCAAAACCAAGGCCCCCTTCTGGAAGCTGGAGCAAACCGGCGGCGGCGCCGAATGGGCGGACGCCCGGGATTCGGACGGCGCGGCGGCGGCCCGCTGGTTCAGGGACGCAAAAGGGAAGCAGCTAGATTAACATTTGTTATTTCGCTTTTTTTTATTTAAAACTGGAACAAACCATGAAAATTCTTTATTGTTAAGCGTCTTTTATTTTTTATCACACCACCATTAAGGAAAATGGCGAGGGCGATAAGGAGATGCTCGTGGGCAATAATAAAGCCCCGGTTTGGGAGTGCAAGCCGAGAACCAAGGCAAAGTTGGAAATATTGAACGGCTATTTAGGCGCATGGTTCAACATTCTTGGGCCTAAATTTAAACGTGTCGTGTACCTTGATGGCTTTTGCGGCCCCGGTCGGTATTCAACTGGTGAATACGGTTCTCCCGTAATCGCAATCGAACACGCCAGCATAGTTGCGAATAATCATCCCGGATTCCGTGCGGAAATCATTTGCATCGATAAAGATCAGGAAAAACTCGATTATCTGTTACGGCTTCCCTCAGTTATGAACCGGCATAAAAATATTGAGTTGCACGTTTTTCAAGGAACATTCGAGAGCAGGGTTAGAGGCATTTTCGAAAAGCTTAACATTCCAGAGAGAACCCCAGCGTTTTGCTTCATCGATCCATTTGGATTTGGCGAATCGCCATATGAATTGATCCGCCCATTAGTCAGAAACGATTCCACAGAATTAGTCATAAATTTCTGGTGCGGCTTTATGAATCGTTTCAAGGAACACCCGAACCCGCAAATTCCTGAAAGAATTAAAGGCATGGTTGGCAGTAATAATCTAGATCGAGTTATAAATTCTGGTAATCCAATCTCTGAGTTATGTGACGTTTACCAAGAAACCCTTTCACAAATCGGAAAATTTACGCTTCGATTCATGATGCTCAATGAAAAAAACCAACCAGATAATGCCCTATTTTTTTGTGGGAACAACACCAGGGGATTTCAGAAAATTAAAGAAGCAATGTGGAAAATCGATCCGGTCAATGGTTGCGGTTTCTCCGCCCTGAATGAGGTGACTGCAAGCACCCAGGATCTTTTTGGCTTTGTCAACGAGCCCGATTCACATCAATTGGGAATAATGTTAATGGAAGAATTTAGGGGGCAAAAAATAACCGTGGAAGAGCTTGAGAAATGGACCGTTGAGAAAACCGAAACGTATCATGGAAAACACCTAAGGAAGGAACTCGAGCGCCTTTACAGCCAAGACAATCCGGCACAAAGAAAAATTAACTATTTTGATCCAAAACAAACAGGCAGAAAACGTAGTCGAGGACATTGGCCCGTTAGATTGGTCATTGAATTCATAGGTTAAATGGCAAATAACTCACGCATAGAATGGACAGAAGCGACGTGGAACCCGGTCACGGGTTGCACAAAGGTCAGTCCTGGCTGCAAGAACTGCTACGCCGAGATCATGGCGAAGCGCCTTAAGGCCATGGGGTCGCCTCGGTATGCCGATGGCTTCAAGGTTACTTTGCATCCCGATTTATTGGATCGTCCGGCATCCTGGAAGAAACCTAAGCAAATCTTCGTCAATTCAATGTCAGACCTTTTTCATAAGGACGTTCCAACGGACTTCATTTTGCAGGTCTTCGAAGCAATGTGCGCAGCGCCGCAACATACGTATCAAATTCTGACAAAACGGCCTGAAAGATTGGCGGAATTACAAAGTGTCCTGCCAATCCGTCCCTTTATCTGGCTTGGCGTTTCTGTCGAGGGCGCGGACTATAAACACCGCATTGATCATCTGCTCTCGGTCAAATCCGCGATTCGATTTTTATCTCTGGAGCCCCTTCTTGATGATCTTGGCCCGCGGATCGAAGTTCTTGTAGACACGATGACCGAAACCCATCAACCGAAACGGATCGTTCTTATCCTTGGCACGGGCCAGATAATCGGGAATATTCTTTACATCACCAATCTCGATCAACATGTTGAGTACCGCCTCGTTAGCCCC
>CAJXGZ010000203.1 GCA_913053795.1 uncultured Rhodospirillales bacterium
GGAAGGTTGAAAAGATCATTGTTTACGGCGATGACCCCTCATGCGGCGTGCGTCTTCTGGATTGCCGGTACGGACAGGACGGAAGCCAGGTCAAGGCATCGGTTTTCGGCGAGGAAATAAGCTACATGGTTTCCTTGCCGGGCCGCCATGTGGTTTTGAATTCCCTGGCCGTGCTCTCCGGTGTTTACGCCGTGGGCGCGGATTGGCGAAAGGCCGCCGCTGATTTGGCCTCCACGCCTTGGCCGGAAAACCGGGCGCAGTGCTCCCGGGTTTCCATTCCCGGAGGCGCGTTCACGCTTATCGACGACGCCTACAGCGCCAACCCCGAGTCCATGCGGGCCGCGTTCGATCTTCTGTCCTTGATCAAGCCGGAACCAGGAGGGCGGCGCATGGCGGTGTTGGGCGAAATCAAGGAGCTTGGGGGCGATGCCATACGTCTGCACGCCGAGCTGGCCGCGCCCCTGAAGGCCTCGGGCGTGGAGCGGGTCTTCACCATGGGCGACGATTTGATGGCCATGCGCGAGAAGCTTCCCGACGAAATCCTTGGCGCCCATGGAAAGTCCGCGGATGACGTGGCGGATGCGGTGGCGGCGGAAGTGCGGCCGGGCGATGTGGTGCTGGTCAAGGGGTCCGAAAGAACCCAGGAAAACACCGGGAACGTCATCAAGCGCCTTAAGGCTCTGGACAAAGGCGAAGCCCTTGCGGCGCTGGCCGATGAGGGTGAGGTGAAGCTTGTCAAGGCGGTGGGGCGGCATCGAGGCGCCGGGCGGCGGCTTGAGGTTCTTTTCGTCGGCGACACCAGCTTTGGCGAAAACTACCAGAGCCTCTATGAAAGCAAAGGGTTGAAAAACATCCTCAAGGTCAAGGGCTATGACTCCTCCATGGCGAAGGTGAAAGACGCCATGACCGGCGCCGACTTGGTCATCGCCAATCTTGAGACGCCGGTGACTAATCTCGAAAAATCGCCCTTCGCCGGTAAAAAATCCTTCGTCCATTGGGCCGACGTGGAAAAGACGCCAAAACATCTGCTGAAGCACAACGTCAGCATCGTTTCCCTGGCCAACAATCACACCTACGACTTCGGCGATGAAGGGTTTGAACAAACGCTACGGGTTCTGCGCGACAAGGGGATCACGTTCTTGGGCGCCGGCGAAAATGATCGGGAGGCGACGGCGCCGCTTCTTCTGGACGCCAACGTCGGGGCGGGCCGCTTTCGCATGGCGGTGTTCGCTTCCTTCGCCGCCTCCAAGGCCTACCGCAAGGAATTCACCAAGGCCGCCGGCGAAAACGGCGCGGGGCTGGATTTGCTGGACATCAAGCGCATCGCCGTGAAAGCGCGCGCCCTCAAGGCCGCCGACCCCGACATTCTGATCGTCGCTTTTCCCCATTGGGGGCCTAATTACAAATGGCGCACGGAGCGCCAGGACGAGCACGCCAACAAGCTGTTTGACGCCGGAGTTGATCTGATTATCGGCCATGGCGCCCACATGCTCCAGGAAGTCGAGCGCCGCGACGGCCGTTGGGTCGTGTTCAGTCTCGGCAATTTCGTTTTCAACTCGCTGGGACGCTACGGCAAGATGGGCGCACCGCCGTTCAGCCTTGCGGCGAAGCTGGTGGCGGCGCCGGACAGCAGGGGGGTGAGCGTCACTTTAAGACTTTATCCCATCGTCACCGACAATCGGAAAACCGCCTACCAGACCCGATTCGTCACCGAGGAGGAGTTCGCCGAAGTGCGGAAGCTTCTCTCAACCCATGCCTCTGATCCCGATAGCCTGAACCATCATATGCGGGCGGATCGGGATCGCCTTGGGCCGTTCCTTGAGCTTCAGGTCGCCCGCAAGGACAATTTCCGGCCCCAATCCCCCGAGCCTATTGAGCCTGTTAAATCCGCCGCCCTCCCTGAGCTCGTCAACGGCCTCAGGCCCGCCGTGCCTATTGAGGAATCGGCTGGGCCGAACGGCATCGTCTGTCTTGAGGACGGGAAGAGCTTCAAGGCCCTGGCCCTTCATTTGAAAAAGGCCCATGGGATGAAACCCAAGGAATACTTTGAAAGGTGGGGCCTGCCCAAGGACTACCCCATGACCGTCTACAAAGCCTCGAAGATGAAGAAAACTTAAGCTTTATTACTCTCCATGATCCCGCAGCCACTTATTGGCTAATTCCATGGCCTTGTCTTTTTGTTCGGGCGTCATTTTGTCGGCGATGAACTTGCGGTCTCTTATTGCGGTTTCGTCGCCATGGTGGACCGCCAATTTAATCCACATATAGGCCTGGACCAGATCCCTTGGAACGCCGTTTCCTAGAAAATACATGGCGGCGCGTTTGTATTGGGCCTCGGCGCCGCCTTGATGGGCGGATGTTTTTTGTTGGCGCTTCGTCTCAGTGTGCGCCTGCTCCAAGCTCTGGCCGGTCTCGCCGGCGCCGGTTTGGGGAAGGGTGACGCCCGCTTCGGCGGCTTTGTTGAACCACTTTACGGCCAAGGCTTCATTTTTCTCCACGCCCTTGCCCTCGGCGTACAATTGTCCGAGTCTGTATTGCGCCATGGGGAAGCCCTGCTCCGCCGCTTTGCGGTGCCACTTGGCGGCCAAGGCGTAATCTTGAGGAACGCCTTTACCTTCAAGGCGCATGTCTCCAAGATTGAATTGAGCCGGGGCGAGTCCTCCCTCGGCCAGGGGAATAATGTTTGGGAATTCAGCAAGATAGTCGTCGCCTTGTTTTTCGGCGCGGCTTTCAGACTTGCCGTAGTCTCCCACTTTACCCCAGGGTTTTACAATCGAGCAGGCGGAAAGCGACAAGCTTATGAGGCAAATCAACGACAATTTTATTTTCATCGTCTTTTCCGTCCTTATTACGCTGAAATCCGCGCGCCTTTTCCCCCGCCGCAGCGATATCATATAATCATTTCCGAATATGCCTATGGGAAAGAAATGAGCGAATCAAATCTCTCCGGCAATATCGGCGCGGGAAATCCCCCGCCATTTTATCCCGGCGCGCCCGAGGGGGCTCCCGGCGAAAATGTCCCGTCGCCTTGGCCTTCCCGTCTTTGGACGGTTCTGAAAATCGTGATCGTTTTCGCCCTATTCATTATTTACGCGGGGTACGCCCATCGTTCCGGGAGCGCCTTCGGCGGCGATCCCACATTCGTGGATTCGCCTGGTTTCACCAAATTCTCCGAATCCAGCGGCATTAGCGGGTTGATAAATCTGGCGTCCGGCATGTGGGGAAGGGCGCTCGGCATAGAGGCGCCTCTGGATAAGGATTCTGTTGGCGCAACCAGCGGCGAGATGGCTGACGAGGTCGTCGTTCTTTCATTTGGAGATGAGGGCATGATGGAGGAAGATCCCGTTGAGAAGATGGTGGAAGTGGTGGAAGAGGAAGTGGCGCTTGAGGAGCAGGAACCCGTAGAGACCGTCACCGACCCATCGGATGCGAAGGCGTCCAATTGCCCCAAGATTCCAGATGTTCCCTGGTGGGCCAACAAAACTAAAAATGAGGCTCAACAGTACGTTAATTCAAAATACGGCGGTGACTGGAAGCCCTATATCGCCAAGTGGGAAAACCACCTGACCAAAGTGATCGACGTTTACGTGGCGGGGAAAAAAGCCATGATCAAGGAAACGGAGACGATCCTGAATGGAGAGGATCTCGCTGATTACGTTGATCAAATTGAAGAGCGTATTTCCGTCATCCACTGTTTTGCGAGAAACACCGCTTCAATAGAACTCCCTTCATAATTTATTTCTTAACTTGACGTTTACCCGCGTTAGCTAACGTGAATTCATGGGCGAACGTTATAAATCCAAAACCACCGCCGCCGCCGGCCCATTGGTGGTAGATCGTCCCAGCCTGTAGACCAGTCAAAAGGTCGAGGCTACACGGAATCTTTTCCGTGCCGTCGGGCAACCGCAGTTTGATCGAATTCAGGCTGCCGTCGCCCCCACCGTGCAGACCGAAGGCCGCCTCGACATCGCCATCACCAAAAACGACCAACTGCGTGTCATCGGCGCCAATCTCGAAAATCGTCTCCACACCCAGACCGCCGCGCCACTGCCCAGGACCGGCCGAGTCGCACAGGTACTCGTGCTTGCGCAAGACATGCGGCGTCTGCTGCTCGAACATCTCGTAGTCCTGATCCAGCAGCCCACCGGACGCATCTATCATGCCGATGTGGTCGTAGCCGTCGCAATCGCGCATCGCGCCCGACCCGCCTTTGAGCCCCATGAACAGGATGTCGACGTAGGTGTCCTGCTTGCGCGGATCGTGGCCACTGGTGAGCGAGCAGAGCAGGTTGTTCCAGCCCGCCGTGACGCGCTCGGGGATGACCGGCGCCAGCGCACGAATGATCGCGTCGGCGTTGGGCGGGCAGAGGTGGTTGCCAAAGGTCGTCGCCGCCGGGTACGAGGCGTTGAGCACCGTGCCCTCGGGGATGATGATCTCGATCGGCTGGATCATCCCGTGGTTGTGGGGGATGTCCGGGTTGACCATCTGCAAGAAGGTGAGCAAGGTCGCCGAAGCGCTCGAGGTATAGGTGCCGTTGACGAACCCGCGTGTCTGCGCATCGGTCTTCGAGTAATCGAA
>CAJXGZ010000204.1 GCA_913053795.1 uncultured Rhodospirillales bacterium
GAGATTTCGAAAGCAGAAAAAAAACTCGGCAACAAAGCCTTCACCGCCAAGGCCCCGCCCCAAGTGGTGGAGACCCAGCGCCAACGCCTGGAGGAAGACAAACAGGCCCGCGCCAAACGCCAGGAGGCGGTGCAAAGACTGGCGGCGTTGTAGGCGGGGGTCTGCTATACTGGTTTCATGGCTCTGGAACAAATTGACCTTCTTCAGGACGACCCCAAGGACTTTCCCGGAATGGATGGGAATCCGACGGCCGAGCAGCGGACGGATTTCGTGCTCGAGCGGCTGGAGCAGTTCATCCGCGACGGGCGCACCATCTCCGAGGGCATGAGCTTCAAGCAATGGCGGGAAATGGCGCGGATCGAGATCGCCAACGCCATCACCGAGGCCGAACAGGACCGCCGCGACGAAGATGTGGTCACCCGGCGGCTTTTGTTCACTCTCGCCTCGGCCACCGTCACCATCGGCTTTTGGGGAACCGTCATGGCTTTCGACAAAGCCAGCTATCTGGTGGTCGCCATTATCTTCGGCATTACCGGGATGTGGTTGTTCGCGGTCATCGGCGAAGGGCCGCTGCGCCGCTATATCAAGGGCCGCCGCGCCAATAACCGCACCCGAATCCTGCGCCGGGTGGAGAACCTGACCCAGCGCATCCGCAAGATGGAAATCGAACTCAAGGGCGAGGAAAAACGCCTCGGGAAACTGATCAAGGCCAAGGCCATCCTGGAAGCCGGCAAGGACGCCACCCAAAAAGACCGTGATGAAGCCATCGAAGACGCCAACGCCCTGGCCCAGGTGGTCAGAGACAAATTCGGGCTTTAAGGGGAGTGTTGGTAGTGTTGGGGTCAGGTCTTGAATTGTGAATTTTTCTCTTTAATTCACAATTCAAGACCTGACCCCAACACTACTCAACACTCCAACCTCAATTCAAGACCTGACCCCCAACACTCCTGAGAAGATGTCCTCCAGCGCTTTTTCCTCCTCCTGGGGGGCGACCTCGACGGGGAACGCCGCCTCGATTTCCAGCGCCTTGTCCAGGCGCGTCAGGTATTTGCGCGCCGGGATTTCGATGATGCCGAACTGTTTCAAATGATCGGTGACGAACTGGGTGTCCAGCAGGACGTAGCCGCCGAGCTTGAGGCGCGCCACCAAGTGAACCAGCGCAACTTTGGAGGCGTTAGCGGCCGTATGGAACATGCTCTCGCCGCAAAATGCTGCGCCGATGGAGACGCCGTAAAGGCCGCCCACAAGCGCGCCGTCCCGCCGGCACTCCACCGAGTGGGCGAATCCCATGTGGTGAAGCTCGGTGTAGGCGTTGATGATCTCGTCGTTGATCCAGGTCTCCTGGCGCTCCTGGGTGGACGCGGCGCAGGCGTTGATGACGTCCGCAAAAGCGGTGTCGCAACTGATCTGGAAGATTTTTTTACGCACCGTCTTGGCCAGGCTGCGTGAAACGTGAAAGGCGTCAAGGGGCAGAACGGCCCGCAGGCGGGGATCGACCCAGAAGATATTGGGATCGCCGCGCGCCTCCGACATGGGAAATATGCCCGAGGCGTAAGCCCTGAGCAAAAGCTCCGGCGTCAGTTGGTTCAGAGCGGAGTGAGGCTTGGTCATTCGTGTCAGCGCCGGATTGGGAAAAAAAAGGAAATATGGGGATAAGGGGGGATAAGGGGTATCTTTTTGCGCCTGCGGCGCTTTCCTTCATATCTTCTCATCTCCCTTTCATCTCCCTTTCATTTCCCTATCTCCAGTTCCCTTTCTTTTCGGTAGCGGGTCTACCCCTTGTCCCCGTTCATCAGCTTTTCCAGCCAGTGGATGTCATAATCGCCGTTGACGAAGTCGGCGGCCGAGGTCAGGCGTTGGTGCAGGGGGATGGTGGTCTCGATGCCGTCGATGACGAACTCGCCCAAAGCCCGGCGCAGGCGCATCAGGCATTCGTTGCGGTTGGCGCCGTGGACGATCAGCTTGGCGATCATTGAGTCGTAATAAGGCGGAACCGTGCAACCCGTATAGAGCGCTGAATCCACCCGCACGCCGAGCCCGCCGGGGGCGTAATAGTCGCCGATCCGGCCCGGCGAGGGGACGAAGGTCTCGGGGTTTTCGGCGTTGATTCGGCATTCGACGGCGTGGCCGCGGAGCTTGATGTCTTTCTGGCTGTAGCCCAGCGGCGCCCCGGCGGAAATGCGCACCATCTCGCGCACCAGATCAAGGCCCGAGATCATTTCGGTTATGGGATGCTCCACCTGTAGGCGGGTGTTCATCTCGATGAAATAAAATTCGCCGTCCTCGTAAAGAAATTCGACGGTGCCGACGCTGCGGTAGCCGATCTTGGCGGCGGCCTCGGCGGCGATGCGGCAGATGTCCTGGCGTTCGTTTTCGTTGAGGGCCGGCGAGGGGGCCTCCTCCAGCACCTTCTGGTGGCGGCGCTGCAGCGAGCAATCCCTCTCGCCCAAGTGCACCACGTTGCCGCGCAGGTCGGCGAGAATCTGGATTTCAATGTGGCGCGGGTTTTTAAGAACTTTCTCCAGATAGATGTCGCCGTTGCCGAAGGCGGACTTGGCCTCGGCGCTGGCCGCCTTCATGGCTTCGGGCAGTTCCTCGGGCGTCTCCGCCACCTTCATGCCCCGCCCCCCCCCGCCGGCGGAGGCCTTGATCAAAACCGGAAAACCGATATTCCCGGCCACTTTGAGCGCTGTTTCGGCGTCCTTCACCAGCCCGTCGGACCCAGGGACCACGGGAATGCCCGCATCCTTCGCCACTTTCTTGGCGGCGATCTTGTCGCCCATCAGGCGGATGTGTTCCGGGGAAGGGCCGATGAAGACGAAACCGCTCTCCTCGACCTTGGCGGCGAAATCGGCGTTCTCGGAGAGGAAGCCGTAGCCGGGATGAATGGCGTTGGCGCTGGAAATGGTGGCGGCGGTGAGGATCGCCTGAACGTTGAGGTAGCTTTCGCTGGACGCCGGCGGGCCGATGCAGATGGCCTCGTCGGCCAGGCGCACGTGCATGGCGTCGGCGTCGGCGGTGGAGTGGACCGACACCGTGCGGATGCCCATTTCCCTGCATGCGCGGAGAATTCTGAGGGCGATCTCGCCCCGGTTGGCGATGAGGACCTTGTCGAACATGGAGCCCCGATAATCCTTTTACTCGATGATCAACAAGGGCTCGCCGAACTCCACCGGCATGCCGCTGCTGATCAGGACGCGGATAACCTTTCCGGAGCGCGGGGCCTTGATCTGGTTGAACACTTTCATGGCCTCGATGAGGAGCATGGTGTCCCCTTCCTTGACCATGTCCCCGACCTTGACGTAAGGCGGCGCACCCGGCTCGTCGGCCGTATAGACGACGCCGACCATGGGCGAAACCACCACGCCCGGATGATTGGCGATGGAATCCGTTTCCCCGGCTTTCCCGTCATCCGGAGCCGTCATGCCCGCCTGGGCCGCCGGAGTCTGAATGGCGGGGGCGGGCGCTTTCTTGGCGACGCGCACGCGCCAGTCGCCTTCGCCGTATTCGATCTCGGAGAGGCCGATTTCCTCAAGCAGATCGGCCAGTTGACGGATGACGCCTTCATTGGCTTTGCGTTCGGGCGTCTTGCGTTCGGTGTGTTTTTTGTCAGCCATCTTTACTCCGCCTCGAAAATCTTCGCCGCCGCCTCCAGGGCCAGAACGTAGCCGTGTCCCCCGAAGCCGCAGATCATACCGCGCGCCGCCTTGGAAACATAGGAGTGATGGCGGAATTCGTCGCGTTGGTGAATGTTGGACAGGTGAACCTCGATAATCGGCAAATCCGACGCCAAAAGCGCGTCCAGCAAGGCCACCGAGGTGTGGGTGTAGGCGCCGGCGTTGACCATGAGAGCTGAAAAGCCGTCCTTGGCCTGTTGAACCCAATCCACCAGTTCGCCTTCCGAATTGCTCTGGCGGAATTCAACCCCGAGGCCGAGTTCGCCGGCGCGCTTGACGCAGGCGGCCTCGATCCGGGCCAGGGTCTCGCCGCCATAGATATCAGGCTCGCGCTCGCCCAGCAGATTCAGGTTAGGCCCGTTGAGGACCAGGATACGGTTGCTCATGGCTTTTTTAAATCGTTAAAAATCCAACGGCTTATAACACGCGTCATCTCTTGTGTAACACAGACTTTTGCTTATGTTATCCAAATGGGAAGCCCAAAAGAAAAGCTATGCGGAATTAGTTAACATGAGAATAACCATCAACGGCGAGGAGCGCGGCTTCGACGCGCCCATGAACGTCGAGAAACTGCTGGGCGAGATCGGGCTGGATTCCAAAAAGGTGGCCGTCGAGCGCAATCTGGAAATCGTGCCCAAGTCGCAATATTCCGGCGTCTCCCTCAAGGACGGCGACAGGCTGGAGATCGTTCATTTCATCGGCGGCGGCGCACCCGAGAAGCCCGAATATGCTTTCCCCGAAGATGCTTTCGAGGTGGCCGGGCGGACCTTCAAGGCGCGCCTTTTGGTGGGCACCGGCAAGTACAAGGACTTCGAGGAAACCAAGCTGGCCATCGAAGCCTCGGGCGCCGAGATCGTCACCGTCGCCGTGCGCCGGGTCAATATATCGGACCCCT
>CAJXGZ010000205.1 GCA_913053795.1 uncultured Rhodospirillales bacterium
TGGTCGGCAGGCCGTCCAGATAGTGGGCCGAGGCCAGCTTGACGGTTTTTAAATTCGCTTCGGCCGAGGTGCCGCCGATCACCACCGCCAAATGATAGGGCGGACAGGCGGCGGTGCCGAGGGTGCGTATTTTTTGGTCGAGAAAAGCGGCCAGGGAGTCCGGATTCAAAAGGGCCTTGGTCTGCTGGAACAGGAAAGTCTTGTTGGCCGAACCGCCGCCCTTGGCGATAAACAGGAATTTGTATTCGTTGCCCTGGCAGGCGAATATGTCGATCTGGGCCGGCAGGTTATTTCCCGTATTGGCCTCTTTGAACATATCCAGCGGCGCTACTTGCGAATAACGCAGGTTGCTTTCGGTGTATGTCCTTAGCACCCCTTCGGCCAGCGCCGCCTCGTCGTCATTGCCGGTCCATATACCTTGGCCTTTTTTGCCCATGATGATGGCGGTGCCGGTGTCCTGGCACATGGGCAGCACGCCGCCGGCCGAAATGTTGGCGTTCTTCAGCAACTCCAAGGCGACGAACCGGTCGTTGTCCGAGGCCTCGGGGTCGTCAAGGATTTTCGCCAGTTGCGCCAAGTGTCCAGGCCGCAGGAAATGGGAGGCGTCGCGCATGGCCTCCTTGGCCAGCAGGGTCAGCGCTTGCGGGTCCACCTTGAGCAGCTTTCGTCCCGCCGCCTCGAAGACGCTCACGTGACCGGAGGTCACCAGCCTGTAGGGCGCGTCATCGCCATTTGGGCCGTCAAGAGGGAATATTTCGTGGTGAACGAAATCGCTCATCGCTCATCGCTTCTTGCGGAAGGCGTCAAGGGCGATGATTTCTCCCGTCTGGCCGCCGCCGGAATCCTTTTTGGGACTCTCCGGCTCTTGATCCTTTGCGGCGGGCGTCTCAAGCGCTTGGAGCGTTCCGCCCTCGACGCCCTGGCCCTTGAACTGAAGGCCGAAATTCACCGACGGGTCGGTAAAAATGGTGATGGCCGTATAAGGAATGCGCAAGTGGGCGGGCTTTCCGTTGAAGCGCAACGTCACCTCGAAGGCGTCGTCCTCGACTTTCATGTTTTCGTATTGGTTTTGCACGACGATGGTCATTTCCTCCGGATACTGGGCCTTTAAGAATTTGGGGAGACGGACGCCGCCGGCGTCGCTGCAAAACGTAATGTAGAAGTGATGTTCACCGGGAAGGCCATGGGTTTCGGCCACTTTCAGAGCGCGCTGGACGACGCTGCGCAAGGACTCCTCGATCCATTGGTCGAAAAGGATGGAGTCTTCTTTCATGATATGATGACCTCTTAGCCCTTATTTAAGTGGGGGGCTTCTGTTGCCAGGCGCCCCCCGTGCCCCGTCACAGTTCGCAATTAAGCGGCTGCGGCAAATGCCTCATTATCGTTGGCATTTCTAGGTTTGGCCCGATAACGGTGGCGCCATGCCGAGCAAAAACCGCACCTTTACCACGCACGTCGATCCTGTTTCGCCCCCTTAAAGGCCCGCCTGCCGGCGGAATTATTGGTGGAGGCGCCGGGTACTGCCCCCGGGTCCGTAACGCTTATTCCGTACAGCGTTTATCGCCATAGCCGGCGAACCGGCATAATGAATATAGGGAATTAAAGGGCCGTTGAAAAGGGGGGCTAGGGCCGCCCCTTAAATATTCGCTATTTGAAAAGACGCTCCTCAAACGTCTTTCGTTAGAAAAATTTATAATTCCTAATGATGTTGCGCAGGCGGATCGGATATAAAGATATAAATTGACGATATTCCATAAATAAAATATTACTATTGATATACATTCCCTGTTAAAAGATTATGGGTTTTGATGCGGAGGAAGCCGTTGGCGAAAAAACCAAAAAAACAAGGGACGCGCCACCAACGTTACGTGGTTTACAGGGATGGCCCCCGTTGCGCGGACGTTCATGTGGGCGCCCGGGTGCGCGAACGCCGCGTCCTGGTTGGCATGACCCAGGATGACCTTGGGAAAGGCGTTGGCCTGACGTTTCAGCAAATTCAAAAATACGAACGGGGAGTCAATCGAATATCGGCTTCCAGGCTTTGGGATTTTTCAAAGGTGCTCGGCGTTCACGTGTCATGGTTCTTCAAGGGGCTGGACGAAAAGAGCGGGTCCAAGACCAGAGGTGACGTTCAACTCACGGAAGAAGGCCTGCATCTGGTCCGTTATTATTTAGCCTGCCCGAAGAAGGTAAGAAAAACCATGCTGTCGCTGTTCCGCGACATCGCCGCTTTGCAAAGTGGAAAATAAGGGCCTGATCCCTTTTATTATTTATCGCTATCGATAACGAATCTGGTCCGTAAAGGGCTTTCCCCGGCGAGTTTTTCGGTGGCGATGTCCTCCACGTCATTTGGCCGTTCGGGGAATTCAAGGATGCAATCTTGAAGGATTCGCCCGGCTCTTTCTTGGGCGCCAAAGGCCCCCTTATCTCGCCTTCATGCTTTCGTCCTGGCAGCGCTGCAAGGGCGCCAGCAGGTATTCGATGACCTCAGCGATGCAGAGCTTGGGGGAAATGGGGCGCGAAATGCGTTCTGAAGGCGCCCTATAGGCGCCCTGGGCTTGGCGTTGGAAATCAGCAATCCGCTAAGTCATTGTTTTAATGGTGGGCGCGACAGGGCTTGAACCTGTGACCTCTACGATGTCACCGTAGCGCTCTCCCAACTGAGCTACGCGCCCGCAGGGCGTTATTTATGCCGAACGCGCGAACTTGGCAAGTCCGGACTATCCAACGTATGGTGTTCCTTTGTTTTAAGGCGAAAGGGCCGCTTTGGAGATTGTCTTGCCGGTTCAAACCACGAATGAGGAGGATGACGCCTCGGCGCCCTATGAAATTCGGGCTCCAGTCGAGCAGACGGCGCCGCTGATTTTCGCCTCGCCCCATAGCGGACGCGATTATCCCAGCGCGTTCCTCGCCCTTTCCCGGCTCGACCCCCTCAGTCTGAGGCTTTCCGAGGACGCTTTCGTGGATGAGATTTTCGCCGCCGCGCCGGCCCTCGGCGCACCGCTATTGCTGGCCAATTTTTCAAGGGCGTTCCTGGACCCTAACCGCGAGGCCTATGAACTGGACCCGGAGATGTTCGAGGACGCGCCGCCCGATTGCGTCAACGCCGCTTCGCCGCGTGTGGCCGGCGGGCTGGGCTCCATCGCCAGGGTGGTCGCCAGCGGCGAGGAAATCTACAAGGGCAAATTGCGGTTTGAGGACGCCCAGGCCCGCATCAAGGCTTTCTACGACCCCTATCACCAGGCGTTGCGGGGCTTGCTTGACGCGACGCGAGGCCGTTTTGGCCGCTGTCTGCTCATTGACGCCCATTCCATGCCGTCCGTGGGCGGTCCCATGGACAGCGATCCCGGCCGCAGGCGCGTGGATATGGTGCTGGGGGACTGCGGCGGCTTTTCCTGCGCCCCGGCCGTTACCGAAACCGTGGAGCGGTCCCTGCAAGGAATGGGGTTCGAGGTAAGGCGCAACGTCCCCTATTCCGGCGGCTTTACGACGCGCCATTACGGCGATCCCAAAAATTGCGTCCATGTTCTGCAAATCGAAATCAACCGCGCCCTTTACATGGATGAAAAAAAGATGACGCGCGGTCCCGGCCTGCCTGAGTTGACCGAGAACATCGGCCGCTTGATAAAGGTTCTGGCCGGTATGGACTGGGATATTCTGAAAAGCTCCTAAACCCTAAACATGGCCCCCTAAACATGGCATGCCCATTGCAGCGTTTCCGCCGGGAACGTGGATAAGGCAATGATGCAACATATTAGAATTCTCGGGCTTTACCTATTTACAGCCGTTATTTCCTGGTCGGCCCCGGCCTTTGGCGCGCCCATGGGAGCTACGGCGCAACTTATTGAAAAGAATGGTGATTTATGCGCCGAGCAGACGGTTCGCAATGAGCGTTCAGCCAATATCCCCAGACATCTTCTGACCGCCATTTCGCTGGTGGAATCCGGTTTTTGGGATGCATCGCGCAAGGTAAATGTTGCCTGGCCCTGGACCGTTACTTCCGGGTCGAAAAACTGGCATTTCGCCACCAAGGGCGACGCAATCACCCAGGTTCTCGAATTGTGGGCGGACGGCGTCAAAAACATTGATGTGGGGTGCATGCAGATCAATCTTCAATACCACGGCGGCGCCTTTAAGGATTTAGAGCAGGCGTTCAACCCTTCCGACAATGTCGCTTACGCTACGAAATTCCTGAAAAACATGTATGACGACGCCAAATCGTGGACCCAGGCGGCCGGTTATTATCATTCGAAATCGCCCGCGCGCTACCGTCCCTATAAGCTCAAGGTGATTAAGGCGTGGAACGCGGCGCGGCGGTCTTCGGGTCCCGGCTCCAACCTGGAGCCGATGAAACGCCGGCTTGTTTATATCGACAAAGACCGCACCAACGAACTCAATGCGCGGCTGCGGGCGGCGCGCGCCGCCTCGCGGGGCGAAGGCCCCCAATCGGTGCGCCAAGGCCAACTCGCCGCTTGGCGCGGCGGCGCTGGCCGGAACCTCGTTTCCCATCGACAGGGAAATGACCGCGGCGGCGCTCGGCTTCGACGGCCCCCAGG
>CAJXGZ010000206.1 GCA_913053795.1 uncultured Rhodospirillales bacterium
CGCACTCTGGGGACAGTAGGCGCAGTCCTCGGCGCAGCCGCCGGTCTTGATGGAAATCAGCGAGCTGAGCTGCACCGCGTTGGGATCAAAGTTTTGACGGTGCGTCCGATGCGCCCGGTAAAGCAAGTCGTTGAAGGGAAGCTCCAGCAGGGCGAGGATTTCATCCCGGGTCCAATCGTGGCGGATTTCATGTCCGCTCATTGGATAACCTCGACAGCGGCGCGCTCGATGGCGTCATAGGCCTGGTGAAGCTGGGCCTCCTCGACGCAGTAGGGCGGCAGCAGGTACACGACGTTGCCCAAGGGGCGGATGACGAAGCCCAGCGCCATGAAGAACTCCCTCAGCTTGGGGCCTATGGCGGCGGCGTATCCGGCGTCGGGACATTCCACGTCGACGGCGGCGATGGTTCCCATGATGCGATGACGCGCCAGCTTGGGATGCGCGGGCATGGAGAACAAGCGCTGGCGGTGGACGGCTTCGATGGCCTTGACGCGCGCCCCGGTCTCGTCCTGCAAGAGCAGATCAAGGGACGCCAGCGCCGCCGCGCAGCCCAGCGGATTGGCGGTGAACGAGTGCCCGTGGGCGAAGGCTTTATCCAAAGTGCCGCCAAGGAAGACGTCATGAACGGCGTCCGAACACACCGTCGCCGACATCGGCAGAAAGCCGCCCGTCAACCCCTTGGACAGGCAGATCAGATCGGGAGTCACGCCAGCCTTGAGGCAGGCGAATGTTTCGCCGGTCCGCCCAAACCCCGTCATCACCTCGTCGAAGATGAGCAGAACCCCGGCGCGCTTGAGCCGTTCCGCCACGGCTTGCAGGAATTGCGGACGGCACATGCGCATGCCGCCGGCGCCTTGCACCAAAGGCTCGATGATAAAGGCGGCGGTTTCCGCGCCCATCTCCGCCAGGAACCCGTCAAGGACATGCAGGCAATCGGCTTCTTTTTCAGCGGCGTCCCCGTCCCCTTCCCAAGTGGCGGGAAAGGGGAGCGTCGTCACCTCGAACATCAGATCCCGCCAGTGGTCGAACAACCCCGACTTGGTCCCCACCGACATGGCCCCCACCGTATCGCCGTGATAGCCGCCCTCGAAGGAAAGATAGCGCCGACGCTCAGGGGCTCCAATATTGCGCCAATATTGATGCGCCAACTTGAGCGCCGCCTCCACCGCCGTCGAGCCGTCGTCGGAAAAGAAGACGCGGTTGAGGTCTCCGGGCAGCAGCGAAGACAGGCGCCGCGCCAGCTCCACCGCCGGGGCATGGGTGAAGCCCGCGAAAATAACCTGCTCCAGCCGCGCCGCCTGCTCGGCGACGGCCTTGACGATCGCAGGATGGGCGTGGCCGTGAAGGGTGACCCACCACGACGAGATCATGTCCACAAACTCACGTCCGTCCTCGGCGATGAGGATCGCGCCCTTGGCTTGACGAATGGGAATGGGGGCGGGGGATACCCCGGCCTGGGTGAAGGGGTGCCAGATGTGGCGCAAATCCAGGTCTTGCAATTCCTTGGCTTGGCTCATTTCAGCATCCTGGGCAATATCCTGGACAATTTCTCCGCCGCGTCCTTCACCGCTTCGGCGTCAAGTGGCTCCATCGGCTCCAGCTCCATGATAATCCGGACCTTGCCGTAATGGCGAATGGCCTCCGCATTGGCCGGATTCGAGGGCCCGTTGACGATAACGCCGAGCACGGAAACGCCGCGCACGGCCAGCGCCTCCAAACTCAACAAGGTGTGATTGATGGTTCCTAGCCCACTTCGCGCCACCAGCACAACCGGCAATCCAAGGCGGGCCATAAGATCGGCCATGGTCTTGTCTTCGTTCAAGGGAACCAGCGCCCCGCCGGCGCCCTCCACAACCAGGGGGCGGGAAGTCTTGGGCGCATGAAAGGCCGCCATGTCGATGGAGACGCCGTCAAGCTTCGCCGCTTGGTGCGGCGACAGGGGCCGGGTCAGTTCGTAAGCCGGCGGATGCAAGCGGTCGTCCGCGAATCCCAGCAGGCGGCGCACCGTCTCGGTATCCGTTTCCCCTTTCCCTTCCCCGGCCAATCCCGACTGCACCGGCTTCCAATAGTCGCCGTCCAACGCCCGCGTCAGGCAGGCGGCGGCGACGGTTTTTCCGACGCCGGTGTCGGTCCCGGCGACGAACAGGCCGCGCATCACTCGGCCCCCTTCGTATAGACGCCATAGGCCACCCGGTAGGTTATGGAGACACCCTCCCGGCCATCCAGGCTTCGCAAAACCCGGCGCAAGGCTCCGCCCGGCAGAGGCTGCCGGCCCGGCGCCGGAGTCTGGGCGCCGATGGCCTTCAGAGCCGTGGCGAAAGCGTGGGCCGACTGGTAATTCTGAACGAACTCCTCCTCCTCCAACAAGGCGCCGCCGAGCATGGAGGCGAGAGCTTCAGCATTCGGATATTCAGGCGTCGGAGGAGGAAGCTCCAGCGCAAGATGCGCTTGGCGCCACTCGTCCAGGGACCCGGCGGCCAAGGTGGAGAAGGCCAAGCGCCCGCCCGGCGCCAGCAACTCCGTTAATTGGCGGATGCAGCCCTGCAAGTTGTCGAGCCACTGAAAAACCAAGTTGGAGCAGACCAGATCGAAGCCTCCAGCCACCGCCGGGCGCTCGGCGTCCATGACCAGGAACTGGGCGCCGCCGGGATCGCCGAGATGACTGCGGCAGCTTTCCACCATCGGCGCGGCGATGTCGCTGACCACCCAGGCGCCGCCGATAGCCAGGCGCAGAGCCTCGGTGAGAAAGCCGGTTCCGCAGCCGACCTCGAGCACCCTGGGGCTGTCGGGCAAGTCACCATCACTGATGCGCCCGGCCAGCCGTCCGGCGATCAGGCGCTGCATTCCGGCGGCGGTGGCGTAGCCCTCGGATACGGCGCCGAAAGAGCTGGCCACTTGCGCCTTTCGCCCTGAGTTGGCTGCGGCTACAGACATTCTTTGATCGTCTCAACACGCCCGAGCGCCTGATTGAAATAGAGATGTGTGGAATCAGTCTCTTGTGATTCATTCATTGTGATTCACCAGTGATGGAGACACAGGATACAGACCGAGCCCGCTCACCCCAAGTATGAACGCACGGGACCACGCCATGCAAGAAATCTGATCCCCCGGCTGACAATCGGAATATGAACGTAAAAAACGAATGAAAATTAAGGGAATAATAATAGGCATAATTTGCTTGCCAGTGCATGCAAGTTATGTAATTTTTTGCAATCACAGATGATTGTTATCAGATTTTATTGGAATCAACACTTGCCAAAGAAAGGTAACCACAATTATGAAACGAAATTTTATTGCGCCATTCCTGTTGCTTGCCGTGATGCTGACGCTCAGCGTTCAGGCTTCCGCTGGGAAGCTAACTTCAGGGTCAAAGTGGGTCAATCAGAGGGGATCCGTTCTCACAATTAACAGCGTAGCGTCCAACGGCCTTATGAGCGGAACATACGTCAACAATGACACTAGCTTCGGTTGCGTCGGCATAGAATATCCGATGACCGGCTGGTTTTACGTAAAGCCCATCACATTCGCGGTAACTTGGAATAATTCAACAAAAAAATGCAATTCGCTCACCTCGTGGATAGGATTCGTCACTGGCGCCAGCATACAAACCAATTGGACTCTGGTTACAGTTGATCAACAGACCTTGACAGGAAAAGACACTTTCAAATATTCCCCTTAATAATAGCGCCCCAAAAAGCGCCGATATAACGCGTCTCTGTAAACATTGACTACATAAGGCGGCGTTGGCGGCGGCTATAGACATTCCCTGATCCTTTCCGCGCACCAGTCTGGATCGGTCAGCGGCAGCAGGTGGCCGCCGTCACGCCAGTGGAGGCGGCTTTTGAAGGCGGCTTCGCTCGCGGCGGCGGGAACGATGGGGTCGGAACGCCCGGCCAGGGCGGCAACCGGCGCCGTCTCGGCCTCAAGCGCCTCCCGCGCGTCCCAATCCATGAGCCACTGAAGGCCTTGGCGCAGCCGCTCCACATCCAGCCGCTCCGGAGCCTCAGCCCCGCAGAGCGCCATAAAGTCAGCGACGGTTTTTTCCGGCGCCCGCTCAAGCCCGATGATCATCCGTTGCAAGGTCCTTGGCGCGACGCCGTCGATAAAGCGGGTGAAGCCGTTGATGGCGACCAGCGCGCTCCAGGCGAAGGGCTGTTCATGAAGCAGCCACAGGAACCCCAGCGAATGACCGACGGCGATGACCGGTCCCGGCCCGGACACAACAACCTGCCGCGAACCGAGGGCGACGGTTTTACAGCGCGCCTCCGGCAGGGCCGCCATAAGCGGCGCCCAAAAGCTTTCATCAAACCCCCAGCCGTGAACCAGAACCAATGTCGGACTCGTCATGGGCGCAACCCGGCGATGCGGGGAATGGCGCCGCAAAGTAAATCCATATGCTCGTCCGTATGCACGGCGGTGACGGCGAAGCGGATGCGCCCGCCTCCCTTGGGCACGGTGGGCGGGCGAATGGCGACGCCGAGCAGCCCTTCGTCCTCCAACAGGCGGGCGGCCTCCAGGGTCGCCTCTTGGC
>CAJXGZ010000207.1 GCA_913053795.1 uncultured Rhodospirillales bacterium
GCCGACTCGCACTGTGCACGCACACATTCGTGGTGTGGGTAGAGGAGGTCGACACCACCACCGTGGATATCGATCGTGGAGCCGAGCTCCCGCATTGCCAAGGCACTGCACTCGATGTGCCACCCGGGGCGGCCGGCTCCCCAGCGCGACTCCCAGCAAGGTTCGCCGTCACCGGAGGGCCGCCACATGACAAAATCGAGCGGATTCCGCTTGGCCGGGTCGCCGCAAGAGGCATTGCAGCAGTCTGCCGGAACCTGTTGTCCCGATATGGGTTTTGCCGTTGCCGGATCGTTCATGATTAACCGGGTGTTTAATTACATAGCGGGCAGTCTAGGGTCAGGACTCATTGATTTAGATAGAAGATTACGGAAGCGGCGATGCAGATGGCTGAGAAGTAGGTGTGTGCGCACCTGTCATATCGGGTTTCAACGCGCCGCCAATCCTTGAGTTTTCCGAACATGCATTCGATCTTGTGGCGCTGTTTGTAGAGCGTCTTGCAATAGAAATGCATGCTTTCCCGACCTTTACGGGGCGGTATGCAGGTATCGATGTCCTTTGACGCGAGGGCATTTCTGAACTCGTCGCTGTCATAGCCCTTGTCGCCGATCATCACGGCGGCGCCGGGCAGGGCGTCGAACATCAGCTTGGCGCCCTTGTGATCGTTCATCTGGCCCTCTGTGAGCAGCAGGATCAACGGCAGGCCCTCGCCATCGGCGACGGCGTGGAGTTTTGAGTTCAGGCCGCCCTTGGTGCGTCCGATTGGGTGGCGTCGATCATCAGCCGATCCGGCGGACCGCCTTCGCTCGCGAGAGCGGTGAAGATGCGGTCGAACACGCCCATGCGGCTCCAGCGAACGAAGCGGTTATACAAGGTTTTGTGCGGGCCGTAGTCCTTCGGTGCGTCACGCCGGCGCAGACCGTTTACGCTTCAGTTGCGCCGTCGTCAGCCAGAAAAGGCCGCTCATGTGACGCCCTCCTTGATACACGGACATCATCATCGGGAAAAATAGTGAAAAGAAAATTAATGGGTCTTGAGCCTAGAGCTAACTGGGAATGCAAAGACTGCGACGTTGATTTGTCAGACCACCGCCACCTGCTCCATGTCCACCATAAAGATGGCAACCGCGGGAACAATAAGTCGAGCAACTTAGAACCACTTTGCTGCGTATGCCATCAGAAGAAGCCCTTTCACGAGCGTATGCGCATCGAACCGAAATATCGACTTTTGATAGAGCAACTCGTTCCGCAATGACCGTTCTTGGCTAAAAACGCCGACTCCAACCGCCCCTCGATTATGGCTGCTTTGGCGCTACTTTTTTGGAAGTCCGCCGCGCTTGGCCGCCATATGGGTAAATTTCGCGAGGGCGCCGGCCATCTTCTTGAAGACCTTGTCGCGGTCTTGGATGGCGTAGCGTTTCGCCAGCCACGCCGGATCGGTGTAAGCGAGGTTAACCGCGCCATCGCCGGCCTTCCAGGCGACGGCTTTGAGGGGCAGATCGAGCCCAATCGCCGGGTTCGACGTCATCAAGGGCGTTCCGTTCTTGGGCGCACCGAAAATAATCACGGCCGTTGGCGGCAGCTCCACGCCAATGCTTTCAGCGCCCTTGGCGTGATTGATGCGCGCGAACACCTTGAGCCCCGCTCTCTCGATGGCGATCCCAAGCCGGTCAAGGGTCTTGGTGACGCCAAAGTCGCTTTTCATGATGATAAGCCCATCGCCACCGGCGCGAGCCTGTCCGGCAATCATAACGCTGAGGGCAAACATGACGATGGCGAGCGTGGCTCTTAAGGAACATTGCCGCATAATTTATCTCCTCGAGGTAAAAATTGAACGCAACGCGAGTGGATGGAATTCTAAGGAAGCTCCAGGGTCACTGTTTTGGCGCCATAGCCGTGGCGGCTGTCATGGGCTCGGATCACCACCTTGGCGGCCGCCGCCGGAATGCGAACCCCCGTCAGGCCGCGGGTGAACGGCTGCTCGTCCACATGGGGATGAAGCAGCGTCCGAACCGCCAGCGTCTCGCCGCCGACGGTCAGCACTTCCCACCTGTCGGCGTAGTGCTTCCAGCCTTCGTCGCCGTGGCGAAGGGTCGCCGTGAAGTCATAGGCGCCGTCGGCGCGCGGACGAACCTTGGCGTCCACCACCTGGGGCTCGCCGGCGACGGAGGCGGCGGCGAACAACGGCAAAATCCCCAACAAAACTCCCTTAACCTTAAAATTCATGGCCCTTACTTTCCATTCAGAACCACCCGGGCGCGGCCGTCGGCGCCCGAGGGCAGCGCCGCCGCCGGGTTATCGATCCAGGCGGCGATGTCGCGCCACACGGTCTTGGCCTGCAAGTCGCGCAACAGCATATGATAGCCATTTTCGTAAAAGGCCACCATGATTTTTTCCCGGGCCTGGGCGGGAAGGCTCTTCAGCATCTGGTAGGTGGACTTCCTGGGGATGATCGCGTCCTTTTCGCCGTACAGGATGAGGGCCGGGACGTTGAGGCGCGAGGACGACTGAAGCGCCGCGTCCATCAAATTGACCAATCCGTATATGGTGTCGATGCGGGTCGACTTGATGACCTTTTTATCGCGCCCGAGCGCTCTCAGCATCTCGATGTTGTCCGAGGCCATGATCTTGAACCCGCGCCCGGTCACCTCCAGCCACGGCAGGGTGTGGGCGGCGATCCACAACGCCCAGGTTTGATAGAACGGCATGGTCTCGCGCCCCCACACCGCCGGCGCCGCCAGGATGACTCCGGCGATGTCGGGCGGATGGCTCCCGGTCAGAGCCGCCATCGCCACCGCGCCGCCCATGCTCTCGCCCAGCAGGTAGAGGGGGGTCCCGGGATGGCTGGCGCGAACCTCCTTGACGAAAGCCTTGAGGTCTTCGACGTAAGCGCGAAACCCGGGCCACACGCCGCGGTTGGGAGAACCCCCGAATCCGCGCTGATCATAGGCGTAGGCGGCGATGCCGTCGGCTGCCAGAAATTCCCCGGGCGTGGCGAAAAAGTTGCTGTAATCGTTAAAGCCGTGAAGAGCGACTATGACCGCCTTAACGTCGCCTTTAGGAGACCACGCGCGCACCGGCAGCACCGCCCTGTCGGCGGCGGCGAAGCTCTCTTTGGAAAGCACCGGGCTGGCCGCGTCCGGTCCCGGCGGCGCCATCAAGGGCGCGCAAGCCGCCAACGCCGCCAACAACAGAATGCAAATTGCCCGCCTCATTGTTCCGTCTCCTCCTCATTCCCCGTCAGGCGCAGAAAGATGTCCTCCAGCTCCGCCTCCTTGGTCACCAGGTCGACCACCGTCAGTCCGGCGTCTTGCAGGGCGGAGAGAATTTCGCCGCTGTGGGTCTTGCTGGGAGGATAGCGGAAAACCAGCCGGCGTTCATCGCGGAGCTCGACGTTGAATTTGTTGAGGACCCCGGGCAAGGCGTAGATGTCCTCTCCCAGGGTCACCGTCATTTGCTTGGCGTCCAGGCGCTTGAGAAGGGACACGGTGGGCTCGCAGGCGATCAGTTGCCCGTGATTGATGATGGCGATGCGATCGCAAAGCTCTTCCGCCTCTTGCAGATAATGGGTGGTTAGCAAAATGGTGACCCCCTTGGCGTTCATCTCGCAAACGTGCTCCCACAATTGCTTGCGCAGCTCGACGTCGACGCCGGCGGTGGGCTCGTCGAGCACCAGCACCTGCGGAGAATGGGCCATCGCCTTGGCCACCAACAGGCGCCTGCGCATGCCGCCGGACATGCGCCGCGCGTAAACATCGGCCTGTTCGGTAAGGCCGACCGCCGCCAGGACCTCATCGGTGCGGCGGTCTCTCCGGGGCACCCCGTAAAGGCCCGCCTGCAAGTCCAACGCCTCGCGCGGCGAGAAAAAAGGATCGATGTTCAGCTCCTGGGGCACCACGCCGATGGCGCGGCGCGCTTGGCGCATGTCGCGCTCAATGTCGTAACCCCACACCCGCGCCTCGCCCGAGGTCTTGATGACCAGCCCGGCGAGGATGTTGATCAGCGTCGACTTGCCGGCGCCGTTGGGCCCCAGCAGCCCGAAGAACGCGCCTCTGGGGATGGCCAGGGAAACTTTTTTCAGCGCTTCTCTCGCCTCATTTCCGGCGACCGCGGCGTAAGTCTTGCAAAGGCCCACGGTCTCGACAGCGTTTTCAGGGGCATTTTCGGACATGTTTCGCCAAATCAATTAAACGCAACATTGAAAGTCAGCGGGCAATCGCTATCATCCGAGCGTCCTCACGGTCAACGCTTAAGGAAAACGCCATGGAGCAGCAACAACCCATCATCATTAAAACCGCCAGCGTCAGCTGCGACGGCGGCGAAGGCCCTGAAGGGCGTTCCCCAGAGCATCCCAAGGTCTATTTAAGGGCCGGCGCGGACGGCGAGATCGTCTGCCCCTACTGCTCGCGCCGCTACAAACAAGCCGAAGGCGCCGCACCGGCGGCGGACCACTGAGATTCCAAAACAAAACCAGCAATAATTTTTTGCATTAAAGATTGAATTTCACCACGTAAGAACATATATTG
>CAJXGZ010000208.1 GCA_913053795.1 uncultured Rhodospirillales bacterium
AAGCCAGGGCGCATCCACGCCTGTATGCGCCTCGACGACAGCCACACGCCGAACCTGTCAACCACGGTGAGTTGGCGCTCTTGGCCGTAAGACGTTTGGCGGGAACTCGTGGTCTGTATCATTTAGGCGTTGTCATTTTTCGCCATATAGGCGGCGATGGCGTGCAGCAGCAGCGTCGATATGAAGGTCTGAAACGACAACACAATGGCCAACAAGCCGACCACCGCCAGATGGTTGGACCTCAGCAAACCCGGCGCCACAAGAAAGTCCGCCTCCATGTAAGACAGGAGGAAAATGGACGTGAGCGCCAATCCCGCCAGGAATACCGCGAAACTGCCCAGCATGGTCCGCGAGTAGGCGAAAACCTTCAGCCAATGCTTTACCGCGCCGCCGGAGGGGTCGTAGAGGGATTGGGCCATGCAGCCCAAGAAAATGAATTGCAGTCCGGCGATGGACAGGGTGGAGCCCAACATCATGGTGTTCAGCGAGAAGGTGACTCCGGCCAGCGTCATGGGACCGGCAGCCAGGGCCAGGGAGATCAAAAGCCCCAAGGTGAACAACACCGCCCCCGGCTTCATGACGAAGAAATCGGCGCCGTGCACCAGCATGGTGCGCAGGTTGATCCATCCAGCGCGCCAAGGTGAAAACCACCCCATCCGCTTGTGGTGGCTCACCCGCCCTTTGATATCCTTGTAGAATTTCACCGGCGCCTGCGCTGTTTTAAGTTTTAAGCGCACCGACTTGACGATCATCTCGGAGGCGTACTCCCAAGAACGGGACCGAAGGTTCATGCGTTTTAAGGCGTCCAGCGTCACCCCCCGCATGCCGCAGTGGATATCCGTGAATTTGGTTCCATAAATAAAATTGAGAATGAAATTGGTGAGCGGCGTGCCGAAATAACGGTGAAGCGGCGGCATGGCGCCGGGCTCTATGGAGCCGGTGAAGCGCGAGCCCATGACGAACTCGTAGCCTTCGCGGAATTTGGCGATGAACGGCGCGATCTCGCGAAAGTCATAGGTGCAATCGGCGTCACCGCAAATCACGTACTTGCCGCGAATGACGGGAATGGCGTCGCGATAGGCCTGCCCCAGCCCGCGCAAGGGAGTCTTCAGCAACCGAGCCCCCTTGGCCAGGGCGATTTCTCTAGTGTGATCGGTGGAGCTGTCGATGATCAATATCTCGGCGACGACTCCGGCCTTCCTAATCCCCTCATGGCACCAGTCCATGAACTGGGAGATCACCTTCTCCTCGTTCAAGGCCGGAATGACGATGGAAACCTCGGGATCGACGACGTCATCCTCGGGCAGCATCAGAAGCAATTCATCGTCATGTGCGAATGTGATGCGCCGTGATTCAACCGTCTGGGGGGCGTTGTCCATGGAATCCCTCAAAAAATCCTCTACGAAAAAATAATAACGGTGACGAGGCGCACATGCAAAACGTTAGGGGAAGGAATTACGATTGAATTAAGGCGTCAGCATCACTCCTGCCACCTTTCTTTCAGGGCGAGAGAATTTTCGCGCCGTTGATTCGCGGCAGAACTTGGTCCTTGGCGTGGTCCATGTCCTCGGGGAAATCGATTTCGATCCATGGCAGGCCGGTGATGTCCTCGACCCCAAAAGTTCCCGGCGGCTCGCTCAGCAGCACATCGCGCATAGCTGGTTCATATGGGGAGTCCAGATCGTCGGCATCGATGTAGGTCTGCAAGGCGGCCGCCAATTTGGCGGCCATGGGCGGAGAATACTTTAGAAAACCGGGCCACTCGCCTACTTGATCAAAGTCCCCTTCCACGCCTTTTCCGAACTCAACGGGAGCGCCGTCGCGAATGCACAATTTCACCGCTTCAATGCAGTGATCAACCCCGTGGTCGAAAACAAAACAGTTTCCATGAGCGGAAGCGATAAGACGGCCGAGCAGATCTGGGTGGTAGAGCACATCCGCGTCCATGAACAACACGTCGTCTCCGCCTCTCAACACCTCACGGGCCAACCATAAGGAAATCACCGGACCACGGCGAAAATCCGGGTTATCAATAAAACGGACGAACCCATCGCCGTGCTTTATAGCCTCGGCCATGATCTCATCCTTGCGGTAGCCGACCACCATCACCAGTTCGTCAACGCCATTCGTCTTCAAGACCTCAATATTGCGCTGCAACAGCGTCATGCCGCCGAACTCAAGCAATGACTTGGGCGGCTGGCCGCCGTCGTCCCCGAAAAGACGGCTTCCCACCCCGGCCGCCAACATAATCGCCTTCATGCTTCAATTATCTCCAGTTATCCGGATAGGCTCTTAGGGTCCAAACTCATTCAAATGATACCCTTTGGCGGCCCCCTATTTTCCTCTCACTAGGCGCGGAAGCCGCAGTGATGCTGGCGCATCACAAGGATTTCGCAACGACGTGAGAGGAGAATAGGGGGCCGTCCCCCAATCTTGCCGCAGGCGCAGGCCGAAGGGATTTGGAGATAATAGCGCAGGTCGGCGTCGAGAACTTTCAATAATGATATGCATTTATTTCAAGCTCTCTCCTTGTCCTGCGCTATTCTTTCCAAACCAAAGGGCGTCATTTGAATTAAGTCTGGACCCTAGTCGCAATATCCGTTTTCCTTGAACCAGACGACGGCGTCCAAAATGGCGTCGTGCGCCGGGCGCGGATTATAGCCTAATTCCCGTCTCGCTTTATCACATGAGAAAAACATTTTTTTCTTCGCCATGCGTACGCTGTCCATGGTGACGAAGGGCTCGTGATCTTGCCCTATCATATGGGCGAAAAGCTCAACCACGAAAGCCACCGGCATAACCAAATTATGGGGAATGCAAAACCTGGGCGCCTTGCCGCCGATAATATCCGCAATCTCGGCGAGAATGTCCGCTAAGCCTAGGTTTTCGCCGCCAAGCACATAGCGCTCACCGACCTTGCCCGTTTTAAAAGCAGCCAGATGGCCCGCCGCGATATCGTCAACATGAGCGACGTTAAGACCAGTGTCAACATAAGCCGGCATTCGCCCCGCGGCCGCCTCGACAATCATGCGCCCGGTGGGCGTGGGCTTAATATCGCGTGGTCCGATGGGCGCCGAAGGATTAACGATCACTACTGGAGCCCCATGCTCATCCACCAAATCACGCACGGTTTCCTCGGCCTTGTACTTTGACTGCTTGTAGGAACCAACCATATCGCCGTAGGAAACCGGGGTTTCTTCATCGCCAAGGGAGCCATTCTTAGGGATTCCCAGAACCGCCACTGAACTGGTGTAAACGATGCGCTCGACGCCGGCTTCCATGGCGGCCAGCACGATATTGCGCGTACCGTCGACGTTCGCCTTGAACATAAGGTCCGGGCGGCGCGTCCATAGACGGTAGTCAGCGGCGACATGGAACAAACCCTTGCATCCCTTCACGGCGGCCGCCAACGTGGATTTGTCCATCAGGTCGCCCAACACGACGTCCACGTCCAGTCCCTCGATGTTGCTGCGGTCGCTAGTAGGGCGAAGCAGCGTGCGCACCGCGTATCCTTCGTCAATAAGATGCCGCGTCACGGCGGAGCCAATAAAACCCGAAGCGCCTGTTACAAGAAAAGTCATCGTCTTCCTATTATTATCTTCAACATCCCTTCACCTTTTGACAAAACCGTCCTATTTTTCAAAGGCGCCCCAGCGCCAAGATAGACGCCAACAATAAAAATAGGAAAAAACCTCTGGGAACCAAACAGTGACGTGGAAAAAAACACCAACTATCATAATTAATCAATACGCGGTACGGAGTTTAAACAGTGGGCCTTAACAATTCGTTTCATGTCATCCTGACGCAGCCCCGCGGCTTTTGCGCCGGCGTCGAACGCGCCATTGAAATCGTTGAACGCGCGTTGGACATTTATGGTCCGCCGGTCTTCGTGCGCCATGAAATCGTCCACAACAAGCGGGTGGTCGAAACCCTTCGGGACAAGGGGGCGGTGTTCGTCGAGGAACTCGACGACATTCCCGACGGCGCCGTCACCATCTTCAGCGCCCACGGCGTTTCCGAATCAGTGGAGAAGGAAGCCAAGCGGCGTAAGTTGCCGGTCATCGACGCCACTTGCCCGTTGGTCTCGCGGGTTCACAGCGAGGGGCGCAAGCACGCCAACAACGGCCGCGAGTTGATCCTTATCGGCCATGACGGCCATCCCGAAGTTGAGGGAACCCAGGGCCGCATTCCTGGCGGCGTGCAGCTTGTGACCTATCCAGAGGACCTGGCCACGGTGAAGCTGCGCGATCCCGAGAAAGTGGCCTACGTCACCCAAACCACGCTTAGCGTCGACGACACCCGCGAGGTGATTGAGGCGCTTAAGAGCCGGTTCCCATCGATTGTCGGCCCCGACGTTAAGGATATTTGTTACGCCACCCAGAACCGCCAGCAGGCGGTGCGCAACCTGGCCACCCAGGTTGACCTGCTTCTGGTGGTCGGCGCGCGCAACAGCTCCAACTCCAACCGCCTGCGTGAGATCGGCGAGGAATTAGGGGTGCCGAGCTACCTGAT
>CAJXGZ010000209.1 GCA_913053795.1 uncultured Rhodospirillales bacterium
CCCTCACCATGTCCGCCTTTCAGAGAGGGTGGCGCGCTTGGAACTGGAATCTGCCCTCTTTAATTCACAATTCAAGACCTGACCCCCAAGCCTTTTTTCTTAACTTCTCTCCTCTGCGCCTCCGTGCCTTTGTGTTTATTTTTTTCCTATTACACTATTGACAATCCTAATATCTTGGAATATATTCGCTTTATGTTCTTGTTCGTGCGGAGGAAAATGTGATGATTGAGGGAAAAAGCCAAATGACCGTCAATGACCAGAAAACTCCGCGAATTTGGCTATGTTTTGTTTCAAATAAAGGTGTTATGCGGGTATAAGCGCTTAATAACAGGGTAAAAACGTGGAAAAGTCCGAGGGGTAAAATGGAGCCGACGCTTTTCAATATCGCGGCTGTGGTGCTGGCGCTGGCGGCGGCGTTCGGGTACGTCAATCACCGCTGGCTCGGCATGCCCCAGTCCATCGGGCTGGTGGTGATTGCGCTCGTCGCCTCGCTGGCCGTCATTGGGCTCGACGCCCTTTTCCCGGCGCTGGGCTTCCAAAGCGCGGTGAGGGGCGCGTTGGCGCGCATTGATTTCCAAGAGACCCTGATGAAGGGGATGCTGAGCTTCCTTTTGTTCGCCGGCGCCCTGCACGTGAATCTGGGGGACTTGATGAAGCGCAAGTACGCCATCGCCTCCATGGCGACCTTTGGCGTGATGATCTCCACCTTCCTGATCGCCTACGCCATGTTTTTCATTAGCGCCGCGGTGGGCCTGGACATTCCGCTGGCCTACTGCCTGGTGTTCGGAGCCTTGATCTCACCCACCGATCCGATCGCCGTGATGGGCGTCCTCAAGACCGTCAAGGTCCCCGAAACCCTGGAAGCCAAGATCGCCGGGGAGAGCCTGTTCAATGACGGCGTCGGCGTCGTCGTCTTCACCATCATGGTGGCTTTAGCGACGGGGAGCGGCGGTGACTTGGGGGCGCTCTCCATCGCCTCCCTGTTCGTGATGGAGGCCTTCGGCGGCGCCGCCTTGGGCCTCGCCATGGGTTATGGGGTCTATCGCGCCTTGAAGTCCATCGACGAGCATAACCTGGAGGTGCTGATGACCCTGGCCCTGGTGATGCTGACCTATGGGCTGGCTTTCGCCCTGCATGTGTCGGGCCCCATCGCCATGGTGGCGGCGGGGTTGCTGATCGGCAATCACGGAACCCGCTTCGCCATGAGCGAAAAAACCCGCGACCATGTGGAGAAGTTCTGGTCCCTGCTCGATGAAATCCTCAACGCCGCCCTGTTCCTGCTGATTGGATTCGAGGTGATCGCCCTGACCTTCACCACATCGACGGCGTGGGCCATGGTTCTCAGCATACCGGTGGCGCTGGCGGCGCGGCTTATCAGCGTCGCCGCGCCCATCGCCTTGCTCGGCGTCAAGCGCGAGTTCACCAAGGGCGCCGTGCCGGTGCTGACGTGGGGGGGCTTGCGCGGCGGCATCTCGGTGGCTTTGGCTTTGTCCCTGCCCGACGTCGCCGCCAAGGAGCCTATCCTCGCCATGACCTATGGCGTCGTCGTTTTCTCCATCGTCGTCCAGGGGCTGACCGTCAAGCGGGTGGTGCAGGCCGTGGTGAAATAGGAGTTAGGCGGCGAGTATGTTAGACTCTCAGACATGGCGAAACTCACAAAATCCCAAATCAAGAACTTCAAGGCGCTCCTTGAAGCCGAGCGCGACGACTTGCGGCGCCTCGCCGCCGCCAGCGAGGAAGACAGGAAACCGGTGGAGCTGGATCAGACCACCGTCGGCCGCCTGTCGCGCATGGACGCCATGCAGAACCAAGCCATGGCGCTGGAGACGGGGCGAAGGCGGGAGCAGGAGCTCAGACGCGTGGAGGCGGCGCTGGCGCGCATCGAAGGCGGCGCGTTCGGCGCCTGCGCCGCCTGCGGCGAGGACGTGGAGCTTAAGCGCCTTAAGCTGGACCCGGCCACGCCCATCTGCATCGGCTGCGCCCATTGAGCGCGGATGCTTAGTCGAACCTGCGCCGGATAAAGGCGAAAGCCCGCGGAAAAGCCATAAAAAAAATCCAAAGAAGCAGTGGAGCGGTGAAGAAATAAAACAAATAAATCCGCATTGTCTTGATGTAGAAAACCATGCGGTCCCTGTCGAGAAGCACCCTGTCCTCGCATTCCAGGTTGGAGCCGGCCTTGCTCTCGTCGTTGCCGTGGCACTGGAAGGCGAACGTCGGCGCCAGAGCGCCAATAAGCTCGGCGTCCTCCCTGATCTCCTCGACCGTGGGGGCGGAATAGGCGCTCAACTGCGTGAAGAACCCGCCGCCAAGGCCTGCCGTCCAAATAACGCAAACGATAATCGCTACCTTTGTGAAGCTGAACTTGACGGGCTTATCAGACATTGTTGCTCCTTGGAACGTTGCGCCGCGACTATATACGCAAATGAAAAATTATCCTCTGACTTCAGAGGGAAGGGGAGAAAGTTTCGCCGCCTTGACCAGGACGATGCTGATGAGGATGAAGCCGACGGCCCCCATGGCGATCGCTTCCATGGTGACGCCGTAGTCGATCAGCAGTCCCATGGCGGCGGGCGAGAGAGAGGTGGAGAACACCATAAGCGCCGACGTCAAAGCCCGGATGGCGCCCAGATGGGCGATCCCGTAGATCTCGGCCCACATGGCTCCGAGGATGGTGTGGCTGGCTCCCGTGGAAAGTCCCGCCGCCGTCATGTAGAAAAGCGCGGCGCCCGGGTGGGCGGAGACGGCGAGGACTCCCAGTCCAAGGACCATGGGCAGCAGATAGAAGGGCAGCAAGCGCGCCGCGCCCACCCGGTCCACCAGGGGGCCGGAAAACAGCGAGGCGACAATCACCGCCGCCGCATAACCGATAAAGCAGGTGGCGAGCCATGTCAGGCTCCACCCCTTGGTTGCGGCAAGGTGGACCTGGTTGAAAAAGAATCCCGTCAGGATGAAAGGCGCCGCCAGGGCGTTGGGCAGGATCAAGAAAAAGCGCGGGTCTCTCAGAACCTCGCGGCGCGTCCACTGGCGCTGGGCCGGGCCGGCGCTGGGCTTCGGCGCGTTCGTCTTCTCCACATGCCGTCGGTGGCGTTCCTTATGGCCCTTGAGCAGCCACAGCGCCAGCGGCGCCAGGGTGAGAGACAAAACGACGCCGATAACGACCCAAGTCTGACGCCAACCGATAGCGCTCATGAGCGACACCGCAATCAGGGGAAGCGACGCCTCACCCAACGGATAGCCCAAGGACACCACGCTCATGGCCTTGCCGCGCTGCTTGTCGAAGTAGCGGGCCATGCTTGTGGCGGCGGTGTGCCCCATCAGCCCTTGCCCGGATATTCTCAGGGCGAAAACAGCGAAAAAGAGGCCCCCCACCGACGGCGCCGCCGCCATGAAAAAACTGGCGCCGATAACGGCGCAGCAAATCAGGAGGGTGTAAAGGCGCAGATCAACGTCGTCGATCTTGCGCCCAACCCAGATCAGGGACGCGGCGCTGGCCAGCGTCGCCAACGAATAAAGGGTTCCAAAATCGCCGTGGGACAAGGCGAATTCGGCGCGGATGCGTTCACTGAACAGCGAGATGAAAAACGTTTGGCCGAAGCTGGAGCTCAAGGTGAGCAGCCCCCCAAAAGCGAGGAACCGCCGGTTTTCAAGAGCAAACTGAAGGTAATTCATTTTCCAGCTAATAATCGGGCGGACTTTTCACGCCCGGTGGCGCCGCCATTTATTGTCGTTGAGGGAAAACTCGGACTGTTTGATCTGGTTGTCCAGGACGTAAACCTTATTGTTCAGGAAAACAATGAGAATCGTGCGCCGCGGCGGCTTCAGCCGCGAACAACAGGGAAAAAGACAATAAAAAGTGAAAACGGCGTCTGGAGAGGTTGCCAAGCATAAATAATTATAACGTTTCCAAGGGGTTGACGGCAAGATAACTCTGTCGCACTGTAATAGGGAGGAACCATAAGAATTTGCGCAATATTTATTTGATAGGGGGCCTTCATGGGCGATCCTGACGACCCGGAGAAATCGGAAACGCCGCGGAGGGGAGCAAGCAAGGCGGCGCTCGCCATTATCGTCGCCATGGCGGCGGTGATCGCGGCGGCTGTTTACTTCTCGTTCAAGTTCGTCGAGGACGAACGCCAGAGAAATCTTCAGGAATGGCAGGTTCGTTTGGGCATTGTCGCCGACAGCCGCGCCGCCGCCGTCAACGATTGGGTGGATCAAAACTTCGCCGCCATCCGGGAGCTGAGCGAAAACGTTTCCCTTCAGCTTTACATGACCGAACTCGCCATGAGCGAGGGGGACGCCTCCCAGGTCACCGATGAGCCGGCGCAAATCTCCTATCTTCGCAACCTGCTGGTGGCGACGGCGGAGCGGGCCGGCTTCAAGCCCCCGGTGGCGTCAGCCGAGATCGCCGCCAATGTGAAGAGAGTTGGCGTGGCGGGCCTTGGCCTCGCCAACGCCGGTGGCAAAGCCATTGTCAGCACTCCGGACATGCCGCCCCTTAGCGGCAAGATT
>CAJXGZ010000210.1 GCA_913053795.1 uncultured Rhodospirillales bacterium
TGGGGGGATTCGGGCATTATTTTATTAACTAACGAAAGGCAAAGGTGGGAACGGCATGGGTGGGAGACTAAACGAACGACCCAGGCGGAACTCGTTACGGCTGCTTCCTTCCGGATCTGACCGGGTTGGCGAGCGGCCTGTCCGACGCCAGTCTCCCGCTACCATTATAGCAGCTTGATTTGAGGGTGACACCCCTCTCAATGGATTAACATTTTAATATTATATTAAAATAATTTTAATTTTCACTTGACCCCCCATATAATATCCGATTAATATACTCAGGTATTATGAAGCCGCTCTTTTTAATAGGTGGAGCACATGAGTAACATCATCGCATACCACGTCGGCCCCAAAGGAAATCTGTGGGTTCATTTGATCGACGGAAGCGTACGCCGGGCCACCGATTCGGAATGGATCCGCGTTTGGAGAAAATCGCCGGAACTGACGATCAGGCTGGCCGCTTAAGCGCACCTATTCATTGATAATGTCGGCTTCCAGCTGGCCCATGACGCCGAGAACGGTATAGACGGCGATTTTCACGTCCGTCTTCGCCGATTCGGCATCGCTGCTGGCGTTGATCAAGGCCGTCTCGCCGACCAGCACGTCGATCAGGGAACGGGTTCCCATGGTTCTTTCCTTGCGCGCGAGCCCCAGGAATTCCGCGGCGATGTTGGCCTGATTAATCAGGAACTCGGAATTCTCCTTGGTCGTCAGCAAGTTCTGCCAAGCGTTCCTGGCCTGCTCCTCCACCAAGTTGCGGGCGTCGCCGTAGATGTTCTCCTTGGAAAGATGGGCTTTCTTGGCGGCGCGAAGGGTATTGACCGCGGTCAGGCCCAGGTTGATGGACTTGGTCATCTCCATCTTTAAAAGCAATTCCTGTTTTCCACCGACGATGCCGTTGACGTCGTTCTTCCATTTGCCGTCGATTTGCGCGTTCAGCGTCGGATAGACCTCCTCGGAAAATGTCTTTTTCACATTCTCGAGAGCGAGCTCGGAGGTGAGTTTGGTGGACAGCAGCTGTGGATTGTTCTTCAAGGACTCCTCCACCACCTCCTCGACGGTTTCGAGGATCAACTCAACCGGCGCCCTTGGCGTCGTCAGGACACTGACGTCCTCTGGCGGCTCCGCACCGAAAATGGCGCGATAGCGGTTGCGCGCCACCTTATAGGCGCCGTCGACCTGAACCCGCCGCGACCGCGCCCCGGCCAGTTGGGTCTTGGCCTGCAGCACGTCGGTGGAAAGGCCGGACCCGCGCTGGACCAGCGAATCCTCGATATCCGCTTGGCGCTTGATGTTTCCCTCGGATTGAAGGGCGAATTTAAGAATTTGGGCGGAGCTGATAAGCCTGAGGTGCGCGGTGATCCCCTCAAGGAGAACCGACTGGCGCGTGGCCGTCAGATTCTCCCGCGCCTGATCAAAAGTCAGCCTGGCGTTTCTTATGGCCGCGTTGGTGGCCCCGAAATCCCAAACCTTTTGCGTCAGGGTGACGTCGAATTCGCGGGGATAGATATTGGTGTCGACGACGCCCTGGCCCTTTCTCTGCTCCTCGTAGCCCTGGTTGGCGGTGAGGTCCATGGTCGGGAACCAGTCGCCGACGCTGACCCGGATCAGCTCCTTGGCGGTGGCCATGTCCATTTCGGCGGCCCTGATCCGCTTGTGATTTTTTACAAGGCCGTCAAGGGACTCCTTTAAGGATTGCGCATGGGAGGGGGCGCCGCCAATAAAAATGGCGACGGCGAGAACCGCGCTAAACGCTGCGGCCCCAGGAAATTTCCTGGGGCCTGATTTAAACTTCGCCAAAATCACGCTTAATTTCCCCCAAAGAACCGGCACTGCCCGTGATGCGGCCCGTGACGCGGCCCATGACGCGGCCCATGACGCGGCCCATGACGCGGCCCATGACGCGGATAGTCAATGTGGACGTATCACTTACAACATACAAGGTCTTTTATAAAGGCAAAGAGATTAAACGTCCACGAAAACTCCACTTTCCAATAATAAATACACCCCCAATGATTAAGTATAGAAAATAATAGATATAATGGCCAGGCTATGATCAATAAATCAATTTCGCTCCCCACCATGGGCGACATCGAAACCATCGCCCGGGCTGAACTCAAGCTGATCCCCGACGAACTCAGCCGCCACATAACGAACGTGGCCATCCGCGTCGAGGAGTTCCCGGACGCCGAAACCGAAAAGAACCTGGGGTTGGAGAGTCCCTTCGATCTTCTGGGCCTCTACCTGGGCGTCCCGATGGACCGAAAGAGCACCCTTGATACGCCGGACGGCATCGACATGATTTTCCTCTATTACCGCCCGATCCTTGATTATTGGTGTGAGTCCGGGGAAGACCTGGACCGCGTGGTGCGCCATGTGCTGATCCACGAAATCGGCCACCATTTTGGCCTCAGCGACGAAGAAATGGCGCGAATCGAGGAACAAGATTGAGGTTACGCATCCTCGGGCAAGGTTAGTCCGCTGGCTTCCAACTGCCGGGCGAGGGTCTTTTTAAGACGCTCAAGGCCTTCGGCGCTGGCGGATTCGCAACGGGCCACCAGCACCGCCTGGGTGTTGGAGGCGCGCAGAAGCCACCAGCCGTCTTCGGATTGCACCCGAACGCCGTCGATATCGATGACCTCGGCGCCCCCGGCGGCCGCCAGACGTTCGCGCACTTCCTCGATGACCTTGAACTTGCGGTCCTCGGGGCAATCGAACCGAAGCTCCGGCGTGTTGACCATTTGCGGCATGGCGTCGCGCATTTCGGCCAAGGTTTGATCCGAGCGGCTGACGATGGACAGCAGGCGCACCGCCGCGTAGAGGGCGTCGTCATAGCCGTAATAGCGGTGCTTGAAAAAGATATGAGCGCTCATTTCTCCGGCCAGGGGGGCGCCGGTCTCGCGCATCTTGGCTTTGATCAGGGAATGGCCGGTTTTCCACATCAAGGGATTTCCGCCCATGCGCTTGATCTCGTCAAAGAAGACCTGAGAGGCCTTGACGTCGGCGATGATGACGGCGCCGGGCAAATCCGCGAGCACCTCGCTGGCCAGAATAACCATGATCTGGTCGCCCCACAAAACGCGCCCCTTTGAATCGACGACGCCGATGCGGTCGCCGTCGCCGTCAAAGGCTACCCCCAGATCGCAGTTTTCCTTTTTCACGGCTTCTTTCAACTGCTCCAGGTTTTTCTCCACGGTGGGGTCGGGGTGGTGGGCCGGGAAGGTTCCGTCGATGATCTCGTTCAGCAGCACGTGGCGGCCGGGAAGACCGGCGACAAGCTTCACCAAGGCTTCGCCGGCGGAGCCGTTGCCGGGGTCCCAGGCCACCGTCAAGGGCTTGGAGCCCCTGTAGTCCTCCAGCACGCGCTTCACGTATTCCTCATCCATCGGGCGGACAACGGTTTCGCCGGCGCCATCAACAAAGTCGCCGGCGGCCGCCAGGCGTCCAAGCTTCTGGATGTCCTCGCCGTAGAAGGACTTTCCCTGTAGAACAATCTTTATGCCGTTGTATTCGGGCGGGTTGTGGGAGCCGGTGATCATCACGCCGGCGTCCGCCTCAAGGATATGGTTGGCGTAGTACAGCATGGGCGTCGGCCCGATGCCGATGCGGAAAACCTTGAGCCCTGAGGCGCACAATCCCTCCGCCATGGCGCCCTCAAGCCCGGGCGAGCTAAGTCTTCCGTCATAGCCGACAACGGCTGCGGAGCCGCCGCCGCGAACGGCAATAGAGCCCAAGGCGCGTCCGATGACGCGGGCGTCGGCGGGGTTCAGGGTGTCGCCGGCGATGCCGCGAATGTCATATTCGCGCAGGATGGTCGGGTCCAGAGCGCGGGCTTCGGTCATGTTAATTACTCCGCCCTGTTCTCCGGACGGCCCCCTTTTTTCTGACGGCCAATGCAGGAGTACTGGAAACCGGCCTTGGCCATTTCATCGGGGTTATAGATGTTGCGCAAGTCCACCATCACCGGACTGCTCAACAAGTCCTTCACCCGCTCCAGATCGAGGGAGCGGAACTCGTTCCATTCGGTGAGGATGGCCAGGGCGTCGGCCCCCTCCATGGCTTCGTAGGCGTTCTGGCTCCACTGGACGCCCGCCATCAACTCCTTGGCTTCCTTCATGCCCTCGGGATCATAGGCGCGCACCTGGGCGCCGGCCTTGATAAGGGCGGGCACAACATCAAGGCTGGGGGAATCGCGCATGTCATCGGTGTTGGGCTTGAAGGTGAGCCCCAGCACGGCGATGGTCTTGCCCTTGACGGAGCCGCCGCAGGCGTTAACGATCCTTCCGGCCATCGACTTCTTGCGCTTGTCGTTGATCTTCACCACCGCCTCGACGATGCTTAAAGGGCTTCCCGCTTCCTGAGCGGTGCGCACCAGGGCCAGGGTGTCCTTGGGGAAGCACGAGCCGCCGTAGCCGGGACCGGCGTGCAGGAACTTTTTGCCAATTCGCCCGTCCATGCCGATGCCCTTGGCCACGTCCTGGACGTCGGCGCCGACCTTTTCGCAGAGGTCCG
>CAJXGZ010000211.1 GCA_913053795.1 uncultured Rhodospirillales bacterium
GGCGATCCTTCGAACAAGACTGATGACGCGCCGGACGACGCCAAGGCGGATAATGAACCCGCCGCCAGCGCCGATGACGAGGCGCCCTCCGGCGAAACCCAAGACGACGACGCGCCCTCCGGAGAGAACCAAAAGGCCGATAACGAGACGGTCGAGCAGGAACAGTCCTCAGGCGAGGAAACGTCGAAACAGGACAATGATTCAGACGCCGAATCCAGCGTCGCCGAAAAAGACAAAGGCCCTTCCGGCAACCAGCATTCCGAGGAAGTTCTGTCCAGTCTGCTGGCCGCCGCGGTGAGCTCCGCTTCCGTCAGCCAGGTCGCCGAGCAGGCCTCCAGTAACGGCGCTGAAAATGCGGAAGGCAAGAATGCCGCGGAAGGCCTGTCCAAGGCCCTTGCCGCCGTCATCGGAGAAAAATCATCCAAGGGCGGCAACTCAGCCGTCGGCGCCCAGAATCAAAAGCCGCTGGCTCAAACCCATGGACAAAGCCAAAAGCAACAGACGCCCCAAGAGCAGATTCAAGCTCAGAATCAAGCCAAGGGCTCGGCCGCCGCCGGCGCCGCTCCCCAGCAAGCCGCGGCAATTGCGAAACTGGCGGGAGAGGGCGCGCGCATCAATGTTAACGTCAACGCCACCGAGGGGGCCGCGAATGTAGTTTCCAAACCCAGCTCAACCCTGAGCGCCGCCACCATACTGTCCGCTGACGATTCAACCCAGCAACCAAAGGAACAGCAACCCAGGCTCAACCGCGGCGCCGCCAGCCCCAACGCGGCGGCGGCCCAAGGCGCGCCGGCGCAGAACCAGGTCCAGCAGGTTTCGGCGCAGATCGCCACGGCGGCGGGCGGCGAAGCCAAGGCGCCCATCCAGGGCGTTCTAACCGCTAACGCCGGCGCTCAGCAAACGCAAACGGCTGGCGTTGACGGCGCCCTCAATTCCGGGCCGAACTCTTTAGGCGATACATCCCAGACCTTGAAGAACGCCGCGACTCAAGCCAATAACGCCCTGCACGCCAACCTGGCCAAGCAGGCCGTTCTCAATCAAGTGACCGTGCAAATCAGCAAAGCCATCAAGGCCGGCCTGGACAGAATCAGCATCCAGCTCAGGCCGGAAAATCTGGGCCGCGTCGAAGTGCGGCTTGAGATCGGTCAGGATGGCCGCACCCAGGCCGTGGTCATCGCCGACAACAAGGAAACCCTGGAATTGCTACAGCGCGACGCCAAGGAATTGACGCGCGCGCTCCAGGACTCCGGCCTTGATCTCGCAAACGAAGACTTGAACTTCGGCCTTCGCGAACAGAACGTGGAGGGCGACGGCAAGGAAGGCTCAAGCGCCTCATCATCCATGGACGGCATGGAGGAGGAGGGCGAGAATCTTTCCGGCAACGCCCTGGCGGCCGCCTATGACGGCGACATCATTGAAGACGGCCACATCGACATCAGGGCCTAGGTGAAATTTTTTGAAGGAGTTTGAAAAATGATGCTCGGCGGAATTTCAGGAACACCAGCGATCGACGACGCTTCGAAAGCGTCGGCGGCTCAGGAAAAACTCGATGAGGACATGAATCGATTCTTGATCCTGCTCGTTGCGCAGCTCAAGAACCAAGACCCCCTGGACCCCATGGACGCGTCCGAGTTCACCTCTCAACTGGTGCAGTTCGCCAGCGTCGAGCAGCAGATTTCCGCCAACGCCAACCTTGAGAAGATTCTGAACGTGCAGCAGACCTCTCAAGTCGGCGACATGGTGAACTTCATCGACAACGTCATCGAAGCCGAGAACAAGGAATTCACGCTGGAGAACAGCGAGGCCGAATTCACCTACACGCTCGACGCCAAGTCCGAGAAGACCACCATCACCATCAAAAACGAAAAGGGCCTCACCGTCTTCACCACGGAAGCGGAAAAGGGCGCCGAAAAATACAATTACGTCTGGGACGGCAGAACCACCACCGGATCGGCGGCGCCCGACGGAACCTACACCGCCATCGTCACCGCCGTTGATCGAGCGGGCGATCTTATCGGCGTCGAGCAGACCGTCTTCGGACGCGTCACCGGGGCCGGGGCCGAGGATGGAATAGTTTCCCTCTTCATGGGAGACGTGGTCGTGAAAATGGACAAGGTTCTCGCCGTCAAAGAGAGCAAAAAGGTGGAAGCCGTCACCCCTTAGGCTTAGGCGGATAACGAAAATGCGAATGCGGCCAAAAGGCCGGTAGATCGAAGGAGAAGGAAAATGAGTTTATTCGGAGCTTTATCTTCAGGCGTTTCCGGGCTGACTGCTCAAAGCAGCGCAATGGGAGCCATTTCCGACAACATCACCAACGTCAACACGGTGGGCTACAAGAACACCCGGGTGGACTTCCAGACCCTGGTCACCAAGCAGACCTCCTCCACCTTCTACTCCGCCGGCGGCGTGCAGTCCAAACCGCGCTCGGACACCGGCGTGCAAGGTCTGTTGCAGGCGTCAACGTCCTCCACCGACATTTCCATCTCCGGCCAAGGCTATTTCGTGGTCAACGAGGCCGGCGTGCCCACCAACCAGGACAAGTACCTCTACACCCGCGCCGGGTCGTTCTTCCAGGATAACGACGGCTACCTGCGAAATACGTCGGGCTACTATCTTCAGGGCTGGCCGACGGACGCCAGCGGAACCGTCGTCACCGTCAGCGGCACCGGCACCGCCAACCAGAACATCGTCAGCACGACCTACCTTGAGACGGTGAACCTCAACCGGGTCGGCGGCACGGCGTCGGCGACCACCAGCATCGCCATCGGCGCCAACCTGCCGGCCAACGACGCGGCCGGAGTGACGCACAGAACCGACGTTCAGTTCTTCGACACGCTGGGCAACGCCAACACCGTCAGCTTCGTCTACACCAAGTCGTCCACCACCAACGAATGGGATCTGACCATCGAGCCGCCGTCGGGCACCGCCGTTATGACCTTGTACAACACGGCCAGCGGCAGCACCACGCAGGTCTACAAAAGCATCGGACAGTTGGAATTCACCGCCCAGCCCTCCACCGCCGCGGAAGTCATCATCGACGGCATTTCCTATGACTTCGGATCAGGCGGCGGAGACACAAGCGTCGTTATCGGCTCCAGCGTGGCGTCAACCGTAGCCAACCTGCTGGCGGCGGTGCAGGCGACGGCGAACTTTACGACAACGACGGCCACCGATAATCAGGCCGCGCTCAAATCAGGCGATACCTCGACCATTATCTTCACCGGCGGCGACGCGCCCACCGCTGGCATGACCGACTTCGTTATCGACGTCACCAATCTCAACGCCGCCGGAACCACGGCGGCGGCGACTAAACAGGGTTTGGCGGCGACGAAAACCTACACCATCCAAGCGGATAATATGACCGACGCCAGCGCCAACAACGCCCTTGAATTCACCTCAAGCGGCCTTCCAAGCGCCTTTAACGTGATCGAGGCGGAGATCGTGAATTTCTCCAGCGGCGCCGCTAATATGGACGCCGGCACCGGCAACGCGGCGCGCATTGCATTGGATTTCGGCACCGCCGGCGAAGCCAACGGCATGACCCAGTTCGGGGCCTCGTTCACGCCGCAATTCATCACCCAGAACGGCTCCAGATTCGGCACCTTCGCCGGTCTCACCATCGGCGTCGACGGCCAGGTGACGGCATTGTTCGACAACGGCGAAACCCGAAAGATATTCAAACTTCCCATCGCCACTTTCGTCAACGTCAACCAATTGGAGTCGAGCACGGGCAATGTCTGGAACGCCACCGAAGCTTCGGGCGATTATACGCTACGCGAAGTCGACAGCGGACCCGCAGGACAAGTCATTCAGGGCGCCCTGGAAGCCTCAACCGTTGATATCGGCGAAGAGTTCACCAAGCTAATCGTGGTGCAAAGAGCCTACTCGGCGGCGGCCAAGATCATCAGCACGGCGGACCAAATGCTGGCGGAGTTGATGAGGGTTAAAAGCTAAGTAAGCAACCCACGCAATTCCACGTCCCCCCCAGGCCCCGGTTCGACCTTCATGTCGGCCGGGGTCACGTCTTTTCAAGAGATTTTTCCAACATCGCCGGCGATACGCTGGAAGACCCCGCGCAATTCCTCAAGTGTCTCGCCGAAATTTACGGTCAAGGAAGAAAACCACGGATATTTCTCTGCTCCCAGCGTGCTCCAGTCCTCTTTGCGCTTACTTCTCGTTATTCGCCAAGACGGTATGCCCAACCCGCCCGCCATCATCGGCAGATAGGTGTCCGCCGACGCCACCACATCCAAAACTGAAAGCAAGGCGGCGGTGTCGTCCAGGTCGTCATTGAGATCGAGTTCCTCGAAGGTATGGAGCCGGACGCCGAAGCGCTCTTCAATTTCGTCCAGCTCCCCGGCCGTAAATCCCGCCTGAACATTGATGAAAACCGTATTGGGAAGCGCCAGAACCGGCGCCCAGCTTTCCAACGGCG
>CAJXGZ010000212.1 GCA_913053795.1 uncultured Rhodospirillales bacterium
GGGCGCCATGATCCTGGCCTCGGCGGGCTATTTGGCCCTGGTTCCGGTCATCGCCGACCCTGTCCTGAGGGCGCTCTATGATTTGCTCGGCGACGGCTCCATCGGCGTCATTTCGGCGGCCATGGCCTTGTTGTTCCCGCCCTTGCTGCTTCTCGGGGTGTTTTCCCCTTACGCCGTCAAGCTGGTCCTCAAGTCCGCCCAGTCCTCGGGGCGCGCCGCCGGGCGCGTCTACGGCGTCTCCACCCTGGGCAGCATCGCCGGAACCCTTTTCACCACCTTCACCCTGATCCCGATGATCGGAAGCCGCCACATCACCTTTGTTTTCGCCCTTTGCCTGCTGGTTTCAGGATGTTCGATCCTGTCCCTTAAAGGACGCGGCGGCTCATGAAGCGCGCGGCGGCCTTTTTCCTCGCCCTGGTTCTCTTTACCGGCAATGGGAAGGCGGCCGCCGTCAATGACAACGCCTATTACCCGGAAGGCCCTTTGTGGTTGGACGGCGTTCTTTATTACGCGGAAACGCCCAAGCACAGAATCATGGCCTGGGACGGCGAAAGGAACCGGGTCTTCTGGAGCCAGCCGGGCTGCGGCCCCACCTCCATTGCCCCTTACGGAGGGGGGTTCGTCATCCTCTGCCATTACGCCGGCAAGCTGGTGAAGATCGACAAGACGGGGGCCAGCCTCGACGAATTCACCAAGGACCGGGACGGAAACATGTTCGTCAATCCCAACGACTCGGACGCCGACGGGCGGGGCGGCGTCTATTTTTCGGACTCGGGCCAATTCGACAAGGAAGCCCAGCCCACCGGCGCCGTCTATTACCTGTCGCCGGATGGCGTCATCAAGCGCGTCGCCTCGGGGCTCTGGTATTCCAACGGCGTGCTCGCCGATAAAGGCGGCGCCAGGCTTTTCGTTTCCGAGCACCTGGGCCGCCGGGTGCTGGAATACCCCATCAAGCGGGACGCCTCCCTCGGCGCCGCCGGGACGTTCTTGCTGCTTGACGCCTTGGGGCTCGAGGCCAGCGGCTACAGCCACGCCGGACCCGACGGCCTTGAGATGGACGCCGAAGGAAATCTCTACGTCTCAGAGTACGGCGCCGGCCGGGTGCTGGTGGTTGACGGCAAGGGGAAACTCTTAAAGACGATTGAATGGTCCCAGAAGTTCCTCACCAACATTGCGCTGGACTCAGGCCATAACGCCATCTTCCTCACCGGAGCTTCCGATAACCGCCGATATCCGTTCCCGGGAAAGGTCGAACGAATCCCCAATCCGCTGACGAATTAAGCCGCCAGCGCCCGCATCACCGCCTCGGGGTCTCGTTCGATAGCGAGCAGAAGGGCGCGAGCCGGGCCTTCGGGGACGCGGCGGCCCTGCTCCCAGTTGCGGAGCGTGTGCGGGCTGATCTGGAAGGCCCGCGCGAAGCGGTCCTGGGACAGGCCGGTCTTGGCGCGGATTGCCGCCACGTCCATGGGAGTCATGATCCGAATTTGACCCTTGGCGAGCGCCGCCTCGAAATCCACGTCCCCGGTTCCCGACCTATCCTCGGCGGCCTGCCGGGCGATGTCGGACTCGGTGGTGGATTCTATGGTCTCGCGGTGAACGCGGGCCTTACGGCGCGACTGAACGCCTGAAAGTTTTTTCATGGATGTCACGCGCCTTTAGATTGGCCTCGCTCTTCGCCTCGTCCCATTCAAACATTAAATGATTGTAAGCCATTGACGTATATAAGTCAATGGCTTATGTTAGGAATTGTCTTTTTTCCCGCCGATTCCCGACTCTTCGCCCTTGAGGAGTCTGTGGATGTTCTGGTGGTGGCGGGCGATGCCCAGCAGCGCAAGCAGGGCCGCCATGATCACCGGCGGGCCGGGGGCGGTCCAGTACATGTAGAGGGGCGACAAGGCCAGCGCCGCCAGCGCCGCCAGGGACGAATAGCGGAACACGGCGGCCACCAGCAGCCATGTGGCGCAAGCCATCAGGCCGGCGGGCCAGGCGACGGCCATAATCAGGCCCAAGGTCGCCGCCACCCCCTTGCCGCCCTGGAACTTGAGCCAGACCGGAAAGTTATGGCCGAGAACGGCGAAAAAACCGGCGAACAACCCGGCTACGCCGTCCCACTGGGCGAAGATCAGCGCCGCCGCCGCGGCTTTCCCCGCGTCCAAAAGCAAGGTGGCCGCCGCCAGGCCCTTGCGCCCGGTCCTGAGCACGTTGGTGGCGCCGATGTTGCCCGAGCCGATGGAGCGGATGTCCTCCAGCCCGGCCATGCGGGTCAGCACAAGGCCGAAGGGAATGGAGCCGATCAAATAACCGATAAGCACCGCCGCCAAATCAAAACCGCTTATCATGTCTTAAGACAATTCAAAGACGGTTCTGCCGTCGATCACGGTGCGCAGCACCCGGCCCTGCACGGGGCGGCCGTCAAAGGGCGAGTTCTTGGATTTGCTGAGCAGGGCGTCGGCGTCCACCTTCCAGCCGCGCTCGGGGTCGAACAGGGTCAGGTCCGCCGCCGCCCCCTTCTGAAGGCGCCCGGCGGCAAGCCCCAGCACATCGGCGGAACAGCAAGTGATGCGCCCCAAGACGTCGAGCAGGGACATATGGCCGTTGTGGTAAAGCTCAAGGGAGACGGACAACAGGGTCTCCAATCCGACGCCGCCGAAGGCGGCTTGGGCGAAAGGCAGACGCTTGGCGTCTTCGTCGTGGGGCGCGTGGTCGGAAGCGATGGCGTCGATGGCGCCGTCCTTCAAGCCCTCGACCACCGCTTGGCGGTCAACTTCGGAACGCAAGGGCGGCGACAACTTCATGAAGGTCCGGTAATCGCCGACGGATGTCTCGTTAAGGGCGAAGTAGGGCGGCGCCGTGTCGCAGGTGACGTTCAGCCCTTGATCCTTGGCCCGGCGCACCGCCTCGATGGAGTCGGCGGTCGACAAATGGGCGAAGTGCAGACGCCCGCCGCTCATCTGGACGAGGCGGATGTCGCGCTCCACCATGATGATCTCGGCCTCGCGGGGAATTTCCGGCAAGCCAAGCCGGGTCGCCGTTTCGCCCTGGTTCATGGCGCCGCCTTGGGTCAGGCTGGACAGTTCCGGATGCTGGACGATCAGCAGCCCGAAGGTGGCGGCGTAACTCAGCGCCCGGCGCATCACCTGGGCGTCGCCGACCGCCTTGACGCCATCGGTGAAGGCCACCGCGCCGGCCTCGGCCAGCATGGCCATTTCGGCCAGTTCAAGGCCTTCCAGCCCCTTGGTCACGGCGCCGTAGGCGTAGACCTTGGCCAGGCCCACCTGGCGCGCCCGGCGGGCGATGAACTCCACCACCGACATGTCGTCGATGACCGGGTGGGTGCCGGGAAGGCAGACGATGGTGGTGACGCCGCCGGCCGCCGACGCCGCCCCCGCCGTGGCCAGGGTGCCCTTGTGCTCCTCGCCGGGCTCGCGCACGTGCACCCGCATATCGACCAGCCCCGGGCTCAGCGCATGGCCGCCGCAATCGATGACGTCGGCGCCCTCGGGCGTTTTCCCCTTGAACAGGCCGGGTCCGAAATCGGCGATGACCTTGCCGTCGGTGAGCAGGCCGCCGGGCTCGTCCAGGCCCGAGGCCGGGTCAAGCAGGCGGGCGTTGATGTAAGCGGTTTGCGTCATTGTCCGCCCCCCCCAGGGAGGTTGGCCGTTAACAATTCAAGGCAGGCCATGCGCACCGCCACCCCCATCTCCACCTGTTCGCGGATGGCGCTGCGGCCGATGTCGTCGGCGACAAGGGAGTCGATCTCGACGCCGCGGTTCATGGGGCCGGGATGCATGACCAGGGCGTCCGGCTTGGCGTTGGAGAGTTTCTGGTAATCCAGGCCGAAGAAGCGGAAGTACTCGCGGATGGAGGGGAAGTAGTTGGCGTGCATGCGCTCGGTCTGAAGGCGCAGCATCATAACGATGTCACAGTCCTTGAGGCCTTCGTTCATATCATGGAAGATCTCGGCGCCAAGCCTTTCCATGGACTTGGGAACCAGGGTCCTCGGCGCGATCAGGCGCACCCGGGCGCCCATGATGTTGAGAAGATGAATGTTGGAGCGCGCCACCCGCGAGTGCGTGATGTCGCCGCAGATGGCCACCTGAAGCCCCGAAATTCTCCCCTTGCGCCGCCGGATGGTGAGGGCGTCCAGCAGCGCCTGGGTGGGATGGGCGTGGGAACCGTCGCCGCCGTTGATCACCGCGCAGTTGACCTTTTCCGACAGCAGCTTGACGGCGCCGGATTGGGAATGGCGCACCACCAGCACGTCCGGGTGCATGGCGTTCAGGGTCATCGCCGTGTCGATCAGGGTTTCGCCTTTTTTGACCGAACTGTTGGCCACCGTCATGTTAATGACATCGCCGCCCAACCGCTTGCCGGCCAGTTCGAACGAGGTTCGGGTGCG
>CAJXGZ010000213.1 GCA_913053795.1 uncultured Rhodospirillales bacterium
CCTCCCACGAGGCGCTGCTGCTGCCCTACGAGCAGGCCATGACCCGCGTCGACTCCACCACCGGCGGCTGGTACGACACCTCGGCGCACTTGTTGTGGATCGGCGACCGCACCCGCGACGTCGACGGCGGCCATGTCGAGTTCCTGAGCGGCGTCGGCAATCCCCTCGCCTTCAAGGCCGGGCCCTCCATGAAGGCCGACGGCCTGATCCGCCTGATTGACAAGTTGAACCCCAAAAACGAGGCGGGGCGGCTGACCGTCATCGCCCGCCTGGGCTCGGAAAACGTCGAGCGCCTGCTGCCGCCCTTGATCCGCGCCGTGCAAAGGGAGGGGCGCACGGTGGCCTGGGCCTGCGATCCCATGCACGCCAATACGGTGAAAAGCGCAGGCGGCTACAAGACCCGGCATTTCGACAAGATTCTGGAGGAAGTGCGCGGATTCTTCGCCGTTCACAAGGCTGAAGGAACTCACGCCGGCGGCGTCCATTTCGAGATGACCGGCCAGGACGTCACCGAATGCGTCGGCGGCGCCCAGGACATCAAGGAGAGCGACCTTTCCAGCCGCTACCACACCCACTGCGATCCGCGCCTGAACGCCAAGCAGGCCCTGGAGTTGGCCTTCCTGATCGCCGAAACCTTGAAGGAAAACAGGGGGTAAGAGCCTATCCGCCGTCGAGGCTCTTGTTTTTCATGCGCTCATGGTAGTTGGCCATGAAGGACTGGAAGCTCTCCGCCACGCCCACTTTCGAGGCGATGGTGCGGTAATCGATGAGCCCCAGCGATTCAGGGCTGGTGATCAGCCTAAAAGCGTCCTTGAGCGGCGACTTATTCATGGCCGCCCCGTAGCCGGCGCGCACCCGGCCAAGCCCGCGCTCGTTGCCGCTGAGCGCCAAGGCGACGGCGAGATTGAGGACATAATTGGATTGCTTGGCGTCAAGCGGTTTGTTGGGCTTGGCGCCGAATGCGCGGACCAGCCTTCTCAGGGACTGGGCGGCCTTTGGCCATTTTTTGTTATTCCAGAAAACGTCGGAACGCAGTAGATCGGCGTCAATGCTCTTGTCCTCGTTGAGCAACGCCAAGGCTTCGCCGCCACGTTTGAGGCCGATCAGGGCGCGCGCCCTAAGACGGCGGCGGCGGTCCACGAGTTCCGGGGCCAGACCGGACATGGCGGTATCCTCCAGCGCCCGCGCCGCTTCCTCGTACTTGCGTTCGAGAATATGAACAAGGGCGAGCTTGGCCCCGACCCGGGCCTTGTCCTTTCCTTTGAGGCGGTATTTCAATTGGCCTTCCAGCAAGGCGGCGCCGCGATCCAGAAGATCGACTTTGATCAGGCGTTCGGCCAGTTTTTGCACCATTTCATCGCCCTTGGCGCCGACCGGGGAAAGCTCCTTGAACTCATCGTAAAGGGCGATCGCCGTTATCGGCGCCATTTGATCCGCCTCGTCATCGATATAAAGCCTGGAGAAGGCGTCTTGCATTTCCTGGGTCATCTCGGGCGTTTTTTTGTGTTTGCGGAAGTAGGTCACCGCCTGCTTGAGGGTGCGCAGGCCATTGCGGAAGTCGCCTTCATCCATATAGAGCCGGCCGAGACGGCGAAGCAGATTGAACTCGAAATTATCGCCGCGCCAAGCGAAGCGCAGTTTCTCCAGCTCTTCAATCGCTTCGGCGCGGGTGATTTCCTTGAGTTTCAGCAGCCGCTGGACGCGCGACGCCGCCGCCTTGGCGCGGCTTTGGGGATGGGAGCCCTCCTGGGCCATTTCCCATCTGCCGACGGCGCCGTCGAAATCGCCTTTCAGCTCCATCAGGCGGCCTTCCAGATAATTCAGTTGCCCCTTGCGCGCGGGCGAAGGCTCATTGACCTTAATGGCCTTGATGAAACGCTCGGCTTGCATGGCGTCTTCAACATCAAGCGCCGTCTCCGCGATCAACATGCTCAAGGGCGTTTTAAGGGCCTTGGGATAAGGCTGGATAACGGCGCCGGTGCGCCTGAGTTCACGGGCCGCTCCCACCCTGTCTCCCTCGGCGGCTTGCACCGCGGCGAGCCAGAAGGCGCCCTCGTCATTGCCTTTCAGGCTGGCGTCCCGCAAATCCTTCCTGGCGTCCTTGTAGCGGCCCATGAGGAAATTGGACGCCCCGCGAAACGCCCTGAATTCGGGATTGTTCAGCAGTTCAGGCGTCTCCTCCGCCATCACGCGCATGACGCCCAGAGCCTCGGCGGCAAAGCCGTTCGACAATAAAAGTTTGACCAATTCGAAGCGCGCTTTTTTGCGCTCCAATCCTTTCGCCATTGCCGCTCTTTTCTCGAACTCCCGCCTTTTGGCTCCAAATATTTTTACGTTCACATTGCCCCAGCCCTTGAGATCAAAGGCGCGCGTTAACGGCCGCACGCTCCCCAATGAGGCGTTGGCGGCGAGCAAGGCCGTCACCGGCGAAACTTGCAAACCATCGAGACTGCTGACGCTGATTCCTTGGCGAAGGGTGCGCACCTTGATGGCGTCGGATTTTGGCGCAATGACGACGCCCTGAGCGCTCTTCAGGATGCGGACTTGAGGATACTCGTAGGTCTGGGCGATTCCACGGCCGAGGGTTATGACCGGAACCGCCACGATGCTGTCGCCGACTTCGGGATCCTTGACGATAATGGCGGCGCCGGGGTCGGCCACAGGGATAAACAGGCGTGCGCCCACGGGCGAATTCGGCTGCGCCTTGACCTCGATCGCCGTGAGCGCCTTCAGCGGCCGCTTGCGGAAATTTAAAATCCAGGCCAGACCGTCGCGCTTGATTTCGGGATTGACGCCGGCCACCGTGTTCATGCGCAGCACCGTGGCGCGGTCCGAGGGCATTTGCTCAATGCCGTGAAAAATATTGCCCCCCGAGGCGCGTAATTTTTCGGTATCCATCTTCACCGGCTTATCGAAAACGACCCACAGGTTGCCGGCGCGGCGGAACACCGCGGCGGCGACCGGCTCATCCCAGTCAAAACGCATGCTGACGGCGCCGGCGGCGGCCAGAATCGCTTTCGCCTTTTTTTTCGTTTTCGCCTGGGGCGTTAAGTCTTGGGGTTTGCCGATTTTTTGAGGTTTTTCCGCCTCGGTTGTTTGCTTCTGGGGCGTTTGCTTCTGGGGCGGTTGCTTCTGGGGCTCCCCCGGAGAAAGGCGCTTTGGCGCGCCGGCCGCCTCCTTTGCCGGGGTGGCCGGCGGTTCTTTTTCCGCCGCGGGTTTCCCCCCGGGCGCCTTGGCCATGTGAACGGCTTTTCCGGAGCCGGGCGGCATAATGTCAACGACCACCTTTGGCCCGAAGAGGAAATGACGAAGCTTGAAGGTTGCGGGAATATGCAAGGTGACGGTGACGCCGTCAGCCTTGAGTTTGGATTTGGCGCCAAGGACGTATTTCGGCGGTCTCGAATTCAATCGCCTAACGTCAATCCTGGCGGGACGCGCGAAGGAAAGAACGGCTTCATCGCCGCTGCGCTGGACCGTGTAGGGCGGCTTTGCGGACCAATCGAAAACAATGCGGCTGTATTTTTCATGCTCGCCCGTGCGCACGCGCACCTTGGGTGCGCCTTTGGCGCTTTGGCCTTGCGCGGGCGTTTTATCCGTTTTCACGGCCGTTTCCTGTTCAGCCGTCATATCAAAAATATCCACGACCACGGTTTTGCCCAAATCGAAGCTGCGCAAAACGAAGTCGTCTTTCAGGGAGAAGGTCACGGATCGCCCATCACCGCTTGGTTTGGCGGCGCCGATATATTTGCTCAGTCTACGCGTCACGCCGGCGTATGAGGTTTCGATGGGCCGCCCAAACTCAATCACCAATTTGCGGTCCGTTAAGCCGGCTGAGTAAGGAACCGGCTTGGGCCAGTTGAAGACCATGCGGCCATAGCCTTTATGAACGGCCGTGCTGATTGAAACCGGATCGGCGAAAACGCGCATGCTGGGAAACGCCAACAAAACCGCGAGTAAGAGCCCCCCTAAAAAAGCGCGTCCAGTTGTCGTCGATTCACTAGTGGCCTGTATCATCTAAATTGCACTATTCGCCGACCGTCGGCAGAACCACGATGTCCACGCGCCGGCCCAAGGCCAACCGCCTCTTTTCGGGCATTTTAGGCAACTGACTGAAATAGCTGTCGGCGTACCCATATGCTGTTATTTTCTCGGTATACCCTGAGCGCTTTAGTGAATTGGCGACGGCGATGGCCCGGGCCAGGGACAGCTCCCAGTTCGAGGTGTAATCGCCGCCCTTGGTCGCTGCTGGGTCCGTGTGGCCGTTAACGCCGATTTTATTGCCGATTTTGCTCAAGGCGCCGCCCAGATTGAATAGGGCTTTGCGGGCGCTCGCGGAAAGAACCGCATGACCCGAAGGAAAAAGCAGAT
>CAJXGZ010000214.1 GCA_913053795.1 uncultured Rhodospirillales bacterium
TGCTGCCCGGGGATGAGCCGAGCAGCACGCGCAATGGGTTCTATTTACTTTCTATTCAAAGAACCTCTGAATACTCTGCATTCTTTGTGCAGCAACCCGCGTCGTACTTATTTTCAGACGGGCGAGACGCCCGTCCCACTGGATACCCGTTCCACTGAGTATTCAGAGACTCCTTCAGGTCATATCAGCCGCAACCGATGTTCCAGAGGTTGAGGAATGCGAGGACATCCTGGGTGTTGATCGCTCCATCGCCGTTGATATCGGCACTGCTGTCTTGTGCGTTCCAGGCATTCAGGAAAGCCGTAACATCCTGGGTGTTGACGGTTCCATCGCCGTTGAAGTCAGCGACGCAATCGTTGCAGACAGCGTCGGTAACCATGAACTCGTCAATCGCCGCTTCGACGATCGAACCAGAATGCGCATCCTCAGCGATGAAGCGAACCTGGACAGTGGCGTTGGGGGTTACAAAATCAGCCACGCGGAACTCGTGGAAGAACCAGTTGCCGCTGGCTTCGTTGCCGGTTGGTCCGACGGTTTCGACATTGATCCATGCACCGCCGTTGTTGATGTCAACGCGGAAGATATCGTTGTTTGGATCTGCGCCTTCGTCGTTTGAGTACCAGCGGGAGTAGCTGATCTTGGGATCATTGGCAACTGAGAGATCCATGACAGCACTCTTGAGCGTCGTCTTGCCGTTGTCAACATCGAAATCGCCGATGCTGCCACCTGCGCGGCCATCGGTAACCCAACACTGCGTGCCATCGGTGGAAACATCGTTCTCTGGCTGGGCTGGGGTTGCCTGCGGATCCATGCGATTCCAGACACCAGTTGTTGCGGTGTCGCCGGTATCGCCGACGGTAAAGCCACCCGTGTTTTCAAAATCGTTGTCGATGATGACGGTCACGCCGTCGAGCGCCTGGGCTGAATAGGTTCCAAAACTCGGGTCGAGGTAGGTGTTTCCGTCGTCGCCATCGACCTGGAAGAAGTAGTCAACGACAGAGGTGCAGTCCACGCCGTCGATGGTGGCGGTGTAGCTGTCGCCCGCTTCGATGGTTCCGGCCAAGGTGACCGTATCGACCTGGGCCACCGCCGTTTGCGATGTGGTGTAGGACATTTCCCAGGTGTTGACGGTGTTCTTGGTGAAGTTGAGGCGGGCGGACTGTTGCTTGCCGTTGGAATCGATCATGTCGATGTTGTAGACTTCCAGCCCGTCCACGACCGTTCCAGAATCGGCCGATGTGACGGCGGCCGCATGATCGGAAATCAAGGTGCTGTTGGCGGGCAGGTTGAGCAGAAGGGTGCCCGTCGTGGTGGCGACGCTCTGATTGGTATAGGCGTACTGATCCACCCGCAGCGAAGACAGGGTGCCGGTGTTGGTGAACGAGCCGTCGGTTTCCGGCGACCAGCCCTGGACGTAGTAACCGTTTTTATCGACCAGATAGCCCGTATCGACCGAGATCGTCGACCCGTCGTCGGCGGTGACCGATGTTTTGGCGCCGGTCTTGATGTCGAAGGCGCCGTCACGGGTGTAAATGGTGTCGCCCGAACCGTCCAATTTGGTGTTAAGGGTAATAAAACCCCTGCCGTTGATGGCCACGTCCTGGCCGCTGGTGCTGGTCACCAGATTTCCTTGAATGCTAATCAAGGTTTGGTTTTGCGGCTTGACTCCGGCGATGTCTTTTTGCCCGGCGATGCTATTTCCCAATAGGGTCGAAAACTGGGTTTCGGTTCTTTTAAAGCCGCCCGTGGTCAGATTGGCGATGTTTTCGCCGATGACGTTCAACGCTTGGCTCTGGCTTTTCATCCCGAGCGTCGGTATGGCGAAAAGTCCATAGGCGGGCATGGTCTTCTTTTCCCGTTTCTAAATTGCCGCCCAATCGTTGGGCAGGGGAGTTTCCCCGTCCCTTAACAAGCAAAATGAATGCCAAAGGCGTTTGTAAGTTAAGGTATTGATTCATAAGTATAAAATAAACGCATTGAGGGGGATTGGACGCGCCGGAGCCGGGGCTCCTGCAAAATCGGCCCGGATAAGGGAAAATTTTGCCGGGTTAGCGGGCGGGGAAGACGAAAGCTTGCCGGGGGACGTTTCTCGCCTTTAGGGCCTCGGGGCATTACTTAACATCCTCGACGACGGCGATATAGTGGTGCCCGGTGCCGGTTGTCATAAGACCAGGAGTTCCGCCCCTGTTCGGTCGCACTTCAAGATATGAGGTGTGTCCCTTGGCATTTTTACGCAACGACGCATCTATAACCTCGTCATCACGCAGATGGCGTGACTCGAGGCGCTTTAGAAGCTCTGTTATCTCCTGATCAGATAAACTTCCGTACGGGATGGTTCGCTCAAATACCGCTTTAAGGCCGTCGAAACCACAAATTTTCCAGACTTTCTGTGCCATGCTGTATCCTATGCTTCCCGCTAAGCATACAGGAGATGGGGGATCGTTGCGAGGAAAGTCAACCCGGCTGGATTTCAAACTGAGACACTACCGACATTGCGATCCTCATTTATGATTTGAGAAAACTAAAATTGAGAATGATTCTCAATTAACCTTAAGAGGACTTTTAACAAACCCTTCACGCAACTGCAACTCATTATTAGTACGGATTGGTATATAGGTGGATAAGGGGGCGAAAGGCTTTATGATATGAGGCGGAGTCGTTTTAACGACTTGTTATTTTGTTTAAGGCATTCTCATCATGGGAGTATTCGGTATTATCGCGTCATGAAAATATCCAATATCGGTTCCAGCAAGGCATCCGCCTCGGCGAAACGGAAAACGAAAGCCGCCGGCAAGGGCAAGGAATTTGCCGAACGGTTGAAGGAATCCGCCGCCGTCGCCGAAGTCCATTGCGGCGTCGAGCCTTCGGCTGTGAGCGCCGTTAATTCGGTTTTTTCCGTGCAGGAAAGTTCCGACGCCACCGGCCATCCCTCGCGCGCCATCGCCAAGCAATATGGCGATGAAATTCTCGACCGGCTCGACGATCTCAGGAAGGATATTCTGTTCGGGGCCGTACCGAAGGATAAGTTGGCGCTAATCGCCCAAAAAATGAGGGCGAAGCGCCAGCAAAGTGACGATCCGAAGCTGAACGCCATTATCGATGAAATCGAACTCCGCGCCGAAGTTGAAATTGCAAAACTGACGCGGGACGTCTGATTGGCGCCCCTATTTTACAGATAATTCGTTAAATTACGGCCACAAAAAAAAACCCCCCTTGCCCCGTCTAACCACCGTCCTTATATTCCGCGGCGGGTTGACTGCCTTAATGGGAGGTTCAATTAGGAATGAGCGTCGATTTGTCTGCGGATTACCGCCCCTCGGTCAAAGAGGGTTTCATGAACGAAAAAATGACCGAATACTTCAGGAGGAAACTTTTGAAGTGGCGGGGCGAACTTTTAGACGAGTCCAGCGAAACGCTGCAACACCTTCAAGAAGGCGTGGTTACCGAACCCGATATGTCCGATCGTGCGTCCATCGAAACGGACCGGTCCCTTGAATTGAGAACACGGGACCGGGCGCGCAAGTTGATCTCCAAGATCGACGAGGCCTTGGACCGAATCGCCAAGGGGACCTATGGCTATTGCGAGGAAACAAGCGAGCCCATAAGTCTTTCGCGGCTAGAGGCGCGCCCCATCGCGACCTTGAGCCTGGAAGCCCAGGAACGTCACGAAAGAATGGAAAAAACCCACCGGGACGAATAAAAAAGGCCGATGCGTAGGCTAGAATGGGAAGACGATATCCCATAGCTGTGTTCCCCAACGGGGACGTTGAAGTTCGCTCAACGTACCCCGGCCGCCGTAGGCGACGCGCATTTCGGCGATCTTGTCATGGGTGATTACATTGTCCGAAGAAATATCCTCGGGGCGGATGACGCCGGTGACCATCATTTCGCGCAGTTCGTTGTTTATCCGCATTTCCTGACGGCCCATGATGACCAATGCCCCGTTGGGCAAAATCTGGGTGACGACGGCGGCCATGGTGAAGGAAACTTCCTCCTTACGGTTGATGGTGCCGTCTCCTTCGGTAGAACTGGCGCTGCCGAAGCTCATCACCGAGGTCGGGTCGATGGCCTGGGGCAGAACCTTGGTGAATTCGCCTTCAAGGCCGAGAAGTTTAGTGACGTCCGTATCCTCACTATCATCGCGCGAGCGCGTCGTCTTGTTTTCAATTTTGGCTTTTTCGTTTAGGTTCAGCTTGACGGTGATGATGTCGCCCACTTCGACCAGCGTCTCGTCGAGGTGCAGATAGCGGGATGACTTCCCGTCGGCGTGTCCGATTTCGACAAAGAGGCCCGCGCCTCCTCTGCACCCAAAGGCGCGGCACGATGCCTCGACCTCGACTACCACACC
>CAJXGZ010000215.1 GCA_913053795.1 uncultured Rhodospirillales bacterium
CAGCGCCTTGCCGAGTTGGATGTCCATCAATTCCTCCACCGGCGAGATCACCGGCACCCCGGCCGACGGCGACGCGGGCACGGTCTCCATCACGGTGACCGCCACCGACACTTCAGGCGCCACGGCCACTGACACCTTTGATGTCACCGTGAACGATGTGGACTTAACCGCCGAGGCGCCGGCCTTGAGCTCATCCGCCACCACAACCAGCTTTGGATCAGCAGGCGGCGAGGGCGGCGGCGAGGGCGGCGGCGAGGGCGCCACCGACACCGTTGTCGAACTGAGCATCACCTCGGCGCTGACCGATACCGATGGGTCCGAGACCTTGTCCAACATCACCGTCAGCGGCATCCCCAGCGGCGTAACCCTGTCCGCGGGCACCGACAACGGCAACGGCACATGGACCCTGGCGTCGAGCGATCTTTCCGGCCTCACCATGAACGTTCCGACGTCAGTATCCAGCGATTTCGACATCTCCGTTTCCGTAACATCGACGGAAACCTCCACCGGCGATACGGCCACCACGTCCTCCACCGTCACCATCAACGCCGTCAACGATGGCGTGACCCTTGATGGCACCGACGGCGCCGACACCCTGACCGGCACCGATGACTGGGACACCCTGGACGGCAAGGACGCCGACGATATCCTCTACGGTCTCGACGGAAATGACACCCTCGACGGCGGCGCTGGCGACGACGCCCTCTACGGCGGCGCCGGCGACGACACCATTGACGGCGGCGCTGGCGACGACACCATTGACGGCGGCGCCGGCGACGACACCATTGACGGCGGCGAAGGCGTCGACGCCATTGACGGCGGCGCCGGCGACGACACTATTGACGGCGGCAAAGGCGATGACACCATCGACGGCGGCGCCGGCGACGACACCATCGACGGCGGCGAAGGCGCCGACACCATCGAAGGCGGAGTCGGCAACGACACCCTGACCGGCGGCGAAGGCGCCGACTCCTTCGTCTTCAACGCCGGCGACGGCGCCGACACCATTACCGACTTCGAGATCGGCGACGTGCTCACCTTCGAGGGCTCCGAGTTCGACCCCAACAGCCTGTCCGTGACCCAGGACGGCGACGACGTGGTCGTCTCCTTCGGCGGCGTCAACGACACCTCGGTGAGATTGGAGAACACCAATGTCGATGACTTGCAGGCTGACGACGGCAGCTACTCGATCACGCAGGTCGATAGCGACACCGTCACCCTGACTTTAGACGGAACTTAAAAACCGGTCTCCAATGACGGATATCTTTAGGGAAGGGCTGGCCTTTAAAGAGGCCGGCCTTTACCTTTGCGCGTCATATTGAAATATCATTACCCAACGCAATATTTGATTGGCGCCTCATGTCTGTCTTCGTCCCCAAATCGTCTCTGGAAGGATTGGAATGGCCCGCCATTACGGAGGGCCGGACGCGGGCGCTGATGGCCGTCCAGCACCAGCTTGAGCATAGCCAGTGGTGGAGCCCGAAGGACATCAAGGCGAAACAGTTCCGCCAGTTGGGTCATCTTGTGGCGCATGCTTACCGTACGACTCCCTTCTATAAGGAGCGTCTCGAAGCGGCGGGCTTGGATCCCAAGGGAAGGATCACCGTCAAGCAATGGGAGAAAATCCCCCTGCTTCGCCGCGAGGACATCCAGAAGGCGGGCAAGACCCTGCACAGCGCCAAAGTTCCGCCAAGCCATGGAAAAATCGGCGGCATCTTCACCTCCGGCTCCACGGGAAAGCCCATCCACGCCCTCAGGACAAGGCTATTCATGTTCTTTTTTGACTCCATAACCTTGCGTGATCATTACTGGCAGGGCTTTGACGTGACAAAAAAACTGGCGGCGATCCGGAGCTCCAAAAAGGGGGACGCACCCTATCCCGACGGCGGCAAGGGCCATTGGGGAAACATCACCGGGGCGACGCCCGGGGCCGGGAACGCCGTCACCCTCAATCTCTTGTGCACGGCCAAAGAGCAGGTGGACTGGCTGCAACGCCAGAATCCGGAATACATCCTGACCCTTCCCAGCAACTTCAGGCAGCTTGCCGAATATTGCCTGGAGAACAAGATCAAACTCCCGAATTTGCGCAAAGGCCAGACCATCTCGGAGGCCGTCTCTCCCGCAGTCAGGGATATCTGCCGCGAGGCGTGGGGGGTGGAGTTATGCGACATATACAGCGCCCGCGAGGCCGGTTACTTGGCGCTGCAATGCCCAGACCACGGGCATTACCATGCGCAGTCGGAGGTCACCATGGTGGAGGTCCTCAACGATGAGGGGAAGGCTTGCGAGCCCGGCGAGATGGGACGGGTTGTCGTCACGCCGCTTCATAACTTCGCCATGCCCCTCTTGCGTTATGACATCGGCGATTACGCGGAGGCCGGCGAGGACTGCCCCTGTGGACGCGGACTGCCGGTCCTGAAGCGCGTCATCGGACGGGAGCAGGGCATGCTGGTCTTGCGCTCCGGAGAGAAGGTCACGACATTGCTGGGCAGCGGCGATATCAAAAAATTCCTCGGTCTGGCCCCGGTCCGGCAATACCAGTTCGTGCAAAAGGACCTGGAAACCATTGAGGTTCGCCTGGCGGCGAAACGCAAAATCAAGAAAAAAGAGGAAGACAGCATCAAGGAATGGCTGACGGCCAAATACGGTTGCCCGTTCACGGTAACCTTCGTCTATCTTGATGAAATCGAAAAAGGCCCTTCCGGCAAATACCACGACTTTATTTGTGAAGTGAAAACCTGATTATTCCCCTTCCACTTCCTTGGGTTTGTCGCGGAAGTAGGACCACTTTTCCATGCCGCCGCGGTTTTCGAGATAGTTGATCAGGGCGGAGACGGATTTACGGTCGAATTTGCTTCCGGACTGCTCAAGAAGAATGTTGGAGACTTTCTCGAACGTCATCGCTTGACGGTAGGCGCGCGGGCTCGCCATGCCGACGAAGGCGTTGGCCATCGAAAGAATGCGCGCTGAAAGCAGAATGTCGTTTCCGCTGAGGCCAAGGGGCCCCTTGCCGTCCCAGGTCTCGCCGAACTGGCGGATGGTGTCGACGACAGGGCCGTCGAAGTCCACATCCTCCAGCAGGTCGACGGAGACCATATAGCTGTTCTCCATTTGGCTCCGTTCTTTGTCCGTAAGTTTTCCGGTCTTGGTCAGCAAATCCGGCGGGATAAATATTTTCCCCAGATTCATAAGCTTGCCGGCGATCTGGGCGGTCTTGGAGTCTTCTTCCGACGCTCCCATTTCCTCGGCGATGCTTTTCGCCACTTCGGCCACCCTTTCGGAATGGTGCGCCGAGAAAGGATCGCGGCGGTCAACCACGCTGACCAGGGTGCCGATCAATTGGTTGAGCATTTTTTCGCTGTTGCGGCGCTCTTTCGTCAGGTCGGTGATGTCGTTCAGGGTCATCAGCACCGAGGGCGGATGGTCGATACCGCCGCTTAAGGGGATGTGGTCGGACTTGATCACGGAGAAATCATCGCTGTCTTCTTCGCCGAAGGTGTGGATATGCTGGGCGCGCGCCTCCTCCACGTCGTTGTTTTTGGCGAAACGCTCCAGGACTTCGCTGTTGATCTCCGCATAGGCTTGCGCCTGCGCCGGGCCCATAACGCTGGCCATGGTCTTGCCGATCATGTCCTTGGGTTCGATGCCTGCCTCCCTGGAGGCGGGCTCGTTGGCGAAAGCATACTTGGTGTCGGCGGTGACGGTGATGATCTTGGTGGGTTGGTTGTTGGTCACCACGTTCATGAACTTGCTCATGTTTTCGAAGCGCTCCGACGAGATGCGGGCCTTCTCAAGGGCTTCCGTCGCGCGCAACGAGCTTCCGTGGCGCCATACGGCGATAATGGCGACGCTAACGCCGGCAATAATCAGCGTGAACACGGTGAGGATGGTCTTGAGCCGCGTCTCGGTGGCGGAAAGGGCTTCGGCGCGGGTAATCATGCGCATGACGACCCAGGGCGGGCCGGCCAGAGGCCTGGACGTCACAAGCACGTCCTTGGAGGCGTAGTTTCGCTTTATGGCGAAGCCGCCGGGCTTTTGCAGCGCGAAGACGGACGCCAGCTTCGGCGTGTCAAGGGCCAGAGAGCGCTCCAGCGGCGCCGATCCGTCGGCCAACGGCGAAAGGTACTCCACCATGGAGCCGGTAGAGCGGATCAGGATGGTCTCGGAGGTTTCCGTGGTGTCGCCCAATTGCTTGAGCCGGTCAAAAATATTTTTGTCGAAAACCCTGATCCCCACCACCACGCCAATCCCTTTAGCGCCCTCGCTGTCGTCTTGAACGCCGAACACCGGCAAGGCGAAGCCGATGGTGGGCAGGTTGCTGGCGCCCATATAGACGTCGATAAT
>CAJXGZ010000216.1 GCA_913053795.1 uncultured Rhodospirillales bacterium
GATGTCGATGTGGCGATCCTCCGGCGTCGATCCGAGGCCAAACGTGACCTCGATCTCGTGGCCGTCGGCTTTGAGTTTGTCGGCGATGCGTTCGATGTCCTGTCGCCGATAGGCCACTGTTGGGCCCTCGCTCACCGTCGACTCGTTGGAGTTCACGTTGAACTCGGTCGTGTGCACGGCCACACCACCCGGCCTCAGGCAGTCCATCGAGCGGTACACGAAGTCTCTGCCGGCGTCCAGGTCACCGAGATATTGCGCGCCGGCAAGGTGCTGCGCGGCTTCGACGAAGACCTCAGATCCCATCTCGGCGAGGAGATGGTCAAGCGGGGCGTCGACCTCAGATGCGAAACCGAGGTGGCCTCCATTGAAAAGACCGCGGACGGCTATGCGCTTTCCTTAAAGGGCGGCGGAGCCGTGGCGGCGGACCTGGTGATGTACGCCACCGGCCGCGCCCCCAACACCTCAGGGATTGGCCTTGTGGAAGCGGGCGTCAAGCTCAACAAAAAGGGCGCCGTCCAGGTCAACGAACATTCACGCTCATCGAGCAAAAGCGTCTTCGCCGTCGGCGACGCCACCGACCGCATGAACCTAACCCCCGTCGCCATCGCCGAAGGCGCCGCCGTCGCCCAAACCCTGTTCAACAAAAACCCGACGACGGTTGATTACGCCAACATCCCCACCGCCGTCTTCAGCCAGCCGCCCCTTGGAACCGTGGGCCTGACCGAGGCCGAAGCCCGGGCCGAATACAAGAACAACGTGGATGTCTACGTTTCATCCTTCAGGCCCATGAAACACACCCTTTCGGGCCGTGACGAGCGCGCCTTCATGAAGCTGGTGGTCCACGCTAAAACCGACCGTGTGCTGGGCTGCCACATGCTGGGCCAGGACGCGCCGGAAATCATGCAGGGCTTCGGCGTCGCCTTCAAATGCAAGGCCAAGAAATCCCACTTCGACGCCACCGTCGGCATCCACCCGACAGCCGCCGAGGAATTCGTGACGCTGAGGGACAAGCGGGGCTGAAGGCTAAAAACCCCCACCCGGTCCTTCCCGCCTTTCCGTTCAAACGTCCGTTCTTCCAAAATTCTTCATTTGCGGTTACCTTTCGAACTAAGTTTTTGGGCAAGCGGGAAACTTAGGGGGAATAATCAATGAGCTTCACGTCTCAGTCAATCCCGATTGAAAGCCTTAAAAGCTCATTGTTGTTGGGTGTCGTCCAGTATTATTCCGACATCAAAAAAGGCCGCTTTGCGCCCTCGTGGGATGACTTTGATTTATTTAAGCTGGCGCCGCCCGCCGTTAAGTTTACGTCGGTTATTGACGTGATAGCGCCGACGCCAACCTTTCGTTACCGGTTCTGGGGGACGGGTCTAAGGGAAATAGTCGGTGCTGAAATGACCGGAAAAACGGTCCACGAAAACCCCGATCGAGACTTGGCCAAAATCCTTGCCGCGGGTTACGCCAAGGTCGTTGATGCGAAGGCCCCCCGCCTCTTTGAGGAAAAATTGACGTCAGGCGGCGGCTCCAAATTTGCCACCCTTACGCTGCGGCTGCCCCTTTCAGATAATAATGATGATGTTGACAAGATTGTTTCAGTTACTGATTTCGCCGAGAAAATGCCCGATATTAAACATGCTGCTAGAAATCATTTCGGTTATTCCACGCCCTACTAATGGGCTCGCCCCCCCAACTTCCTGGCCTTATCCTTTAGGAATAATCACATTCACGGTATAAAGCCCTAATGACTGAGCTTGGGAGCTTGGAGTGGTTTGGGGGCCAGGTCAATTAAATTTCATTCGAACGCGCCTTATCGAGGAAAGTCTCCCGTTCGGCCCGAGAGGCGTTTTTCCATGCTCTATAAAGGTCCATAAGGGGGGTGCGCTCCCGGATAAAGCCCGATTTTATGGCCGCCGCCCGAACGCTTTTTATTTCGCCTTTTTCAAGCTCATCCCAAATGTCGGGACGCTCCTGTTGAATGCGGCCCTTCCAGTATGCTGAATCTCTTTTCCAAGCCATGAGGCTTCTCCTTTGCTGTTTCCATCTTTTTTTAGACTATACATCACTTGCGTTGATGTATCAACATTAAGGCTGGATCAGAAAGCGTCTTCCGGCGGGAGGCGGCGCCGTTTCTTTTTACTCGGCGAGGCTGAAAAGGGCGCGGGGGTTGTCTGAGCCGACGCGGCGGGCGAGGTAGATGGGGAGTTGGTCCAGCAGCAACTTGACGCCGCTTTTGAAGCGGTCGCCTTCGCCGGTGCGGTATTTGGCGTCGCTGCCGAGAATGAATCGGTCGGGGAAATCCGACAGCAGCAGCAGCCACTCGGGCCGCAGCTTGCGCCGCTTGTCCAGCGGGACGGTCTCCGGGGACAGGCTCCCCCTGCTGATTTTAATGCTCATGAACAGGTTGGGGTGCGCGGCCAGCAACCTTCGCATCAGGTCCACCGTGCGATGGCCGGTATTGTCCCATCCGGCGTGAGCCCAGATAATTTGCGTTTTGGGGTTGTGCGCCAGCAGCTTCTCAAAGGCGTCGATGTTGGCGGACAGCGTCGCCGGATTGGGGGCGTGATTTAGCTTCTCCGGGGTCGGCATATCCTCAACCACCGCCTCCATGTGCAGATCGATGGGAACGCCCGAGGCGGCGGCGATATCCGACAGCAAAAGAAACAGCGGATGATCCGGCGGCGCCTCCATGAAGGGGTGCTTGGGACGGCGCGAGACATGCAGCGCCGCCAGCTCCCCGAAACCGGCGGCGCCGCTCGCCAGTATGGCCTTCGCTTTATTTTCGAAGGCGCCGCGGACATCCGCGGAAACTTCTCCTTCACGGACCGCCTCATGGATCATGACGTTCAGCGTTCCGCCGCCGCCGAGATAGACGAAACGCCCGCCAAGTCCGGCGACGCCCTCCTTGAGTTCGCCAACGTCGAACAGGCCGTCCTGGGCCGCCGTGAAGGGCGGGGCCATCACCACGCTCAAGCTCACGCCCGCTTTGTCCATGACCCAAAACGCGCCGCCCGCCACCGTTTCGAAACTCCGGTCAACGCCGCCGTTGGGGCCTGACTTGCCCAGGATGTGGGCGTGTCCGTCGATAAAGCCATGAGAGTCCGCGGCGGCGTCTAGCGGCAGGGCGAAGGACGCCGGCAAAACCGCCAACAACAATAAACGCCGCCGCATTGTTTTAGTTCTTCGACTTGTCGACAAGTTTGTTTTTGCCGATCCAGGGCATAAGGGCGCGGAGTTGTTCGCCGACTTTTTCGATGCCGTGCTCGCCCGCCTTGCGCCGCATTTCCTTGAAGTTGGGCTGGCCGGCCTTGCATTCGTCCATCCATTGCTTGGTGAAGCGGCCCGACTGGATGTCGTCCAAGGCTTCCTTCATGCGCTGCTTGACGCTGGCGTCGATGATCCTCGGCCCCGACACGTAGTCGCCGTACTCAGCCGTGTTGGAGATGGAGTAGCGCATGTTGGCGATGCCGCCCTCGTAGATCAAATCGACGATGAGTTTCACTTCGTGCAGGCATTCGAAATAGGCCATTTCCTTGGCGTATCCGGCCTCCACCAGGGTCTCGTAGCCGGCCATGATCAACGAGGTCAGGCCGCCGCACAGCACCGCCTGCTCGCCGAACAGGTCGGTTTCGCATTCCTCGCGGAAGGTGGTCTCGATTATCCCTGAACGCCCGCCGCCGATGCCGGAGGCGTAGGCCAGGCCCACTTGCTGGGCGGAGCCGGTGGCGTCCTGGGCGACGGCCAGCAGGCACGGCACCCCGGCGCCGCGCTCATATTCGGCGCGCACCGTGTGGCCCGGCCCTTTGGGCGCCACCATGAACACGTCGAGGCCGGCGCGGGGCTCGATCAAATTGAAATGAATGTTGAGCCCGTGGGCGAAGGCCAGCGCCGCCCCTTCCTTCATATTGTCCTTGAGACTCTCGTTGTAAATTTCGGCCTGAAGCTCGTCTGGCGCCAGCATCATCACCACGTCGGCCCAGGCGGCGGCCTCGGCGGGGGTCATCACCTTAAGGTTCTCTCCCTCGGCTTTGGGGCGGGGGTCATAACTTTAAGATTCTCACCCTCGGCCTTGGGGCGGGAGCCTGAGTCTTGGCGCAGGCCCACCACCACGTTCTGGGCGCCGCTGTCGCGCAGGTTCAGTGAATGGGCGCGGCCCTGGCTGCCGTAGCCGATGATGGCCACCTTCTTGGACTTGATCAGGTCAATGTCGGCGTCTTTGTCGTAATAAACGCGCATGTCGATTTCCTTTTTCGTAAGTTCTTTAAACGGGGCTGTAAATTCTTTAAATGGGATCGGAGCCGCGGGCGATGGCGGCGACGCCGGTGCGCGACACGTCGACAAGCCC
>CAJXGZ010000217.1 GCA_913053795.1 uncultured Rhodospirillales bacterium
CGACGACGACGACGACGACGACGACGACGACGATGATGATGACGACGATGACGACGATGACGATGATGATGATGACGACGATGATGATGATGACGGCGAGGAAGATCAGGGAGATTCCACCAATGACCTGTTCGTCTATGGCGCTGAGGGTGGAGAAGGTGGCGGATGGACCGACTCAATTGAACAAGGCTTCGGTGAAGAGGGCGACATGTCCGGAGCCGGCTGGACCGTCGAGATTGAAGGTGAAGTCGACGGCGGCGAAGCTGGCGGTGAAGGTGGCGGCGAATTCGGCCGGATCACCACGGAAGAGACCGCCGAGGATGATCAGGACAATGCCGACGAGATGGACTGGTAACCTTTTAACTTTAACTGAGAACGGGCCGAGTATTTATTCCCCGTCCCTTCTCATTTCCGGGGCTTAGCGGACTGATATTGCAGGCATCGCAACCAAGAATTTTCGTCAATATCGCCAGCTACCGCGATAGCGAACTCCCAAGGACGATTGAGGACCTTTTTGAAAAGGCCAAGCATCCGGAGCGTGTTTTTGCGGGCGTTTGCCTGCAACATGTTCCTGGTGAGGACGATGATATCGCACTAGGCAAGGCGTGGCTGGATCAGTGCAGGACAGTGGAATTTCACGCTAAGGACGCCTTAGGCGTTTGCTGGGCGCGTCATCAAACGCAGAAGCTTTGGCGTGGCGAGGAATACATCTTCCAGATCGATAGCCATATGCGTTTTAAACCCGATTGGGATGCGTTGCTGCTTGAGATGTTGGATGAATGCGATTCGCCCAGACCCGTTTTGTCCACTTATCCCGTTCCTTACGAGCCTCCGGAGAAGCTTTCGCCCGACGCCTTGCCGGTCATTTATATGAAGTTCTTTGATAAGGCCGATATCCCCGCAATGGACTCGACAACGATCAAGCCCGAGGATGCGCCCGGCAAGCCTGAGCCTTCCGCTTTTTGCGCCGCCGGCATGCTGTTTGGCGACTCAAGGATCATCGAGGACGTTCCCTACGACCCACATCTTTATTTCACGGGTGAGGAAATCATCCTTGCGGTTCGCTTGTGGACGCATGGCTGGGATATTTTTACGCCCAACCGGGTCGTGGCTTATCATGATTACACCAGACGCGAAGGGCGCCGGCGGCACTGGGACGATATGACGGACTGGGTAAAGCTAAGTGATATTTCCAGAACCCGCGTCCATTATCTTCTGGGCATGGAGAAAGACGGCGCCCCGGAGGCGCTGAAGGATATCGACCGTTACGGATTAGGGGATAAGCGCGCTCTTTCTGAATACGAGGCCTTCAGCGGCGTCGATTTCAAACGCCGCTTAATCAAAGGCAAGCCAGGAAGGGTGGATGACTTGCCTCCGGACCATAAGGAAAGGCGCAACATGCGGAAGGGCATGTTCGTCACCATAAAGCAGACCAATGCTTGGGGCTGTGATGAAACCGTCAGCGGCGCCGGCTCCACCCTGGCTGAGACGCGCATAATTCGAGAGAGGCTGCCCGAGATTCTTGCCGTCCTCGATGCGAAGACCCTTGCCGACGCCGGCTGTGGAGACGTCAACTGGATTGGCCAAATTACGGCGAATTTACGCCGTTATCACGGGTTTGATATTGTTGAGGAGTTGGTTGACGAGGCCAAAGTGAAATTTGCTGATCGCCGGAATCATTCATTTTCCCACCTGGACATCGTTACCGGCGTCTTGGGGGAATTCGACGTGATTTTTTGCCGTGACTGCCTGACGCACTTGGATCATGGGGAAACATTGATGGCGCTGAAGCGTTTCAAGGAAAGTGGATCGCGCCATCTTGTCTCCACCACCTACGTTACAGGCTCTAACGCGAAGATCAAGACGGGGGGCTGGTTCCCCATTGATCTTAGCGCGCCGCCTTTCGGGCTCCCAAAACCACGCCTTATCCTAAACGAGAGTCTATCCAACCCGGCAAAGACGCTCGGGGTCTGGAGTCTGGCGGAAATTCCATGAAAAGGATGGGGGCGTTAAAGTAGGCCGTTGTAAGAAGCCCAAGCGATTAAAAAGCCAACAACGCCAGCCAGCAATGTAACTCCAAGAAAAGCCAAGCCCAATGTGAAGGGCCGGATTTTGGAGTCTATATCTTCGTCAATGGCGTTTAATTGCGACACCATATCAAGGGCGTCTTTATCAACGTCGGGTATGTTTATGTTTGTTGAAAGCAGACCCTGGCCATCCGCTTTTTTTCGAAATTCATTCAGTTTTTTCACCGCGGTTTTCATGGTTTCACTATCCGCCGGTTCGTCTTCCTTGAACCAGCGAAAACCGGCATGTTTCGTTTTCCCTTTTTTCTCGCGGGGAAGAATGCGCGCGGCGACCTCGACATAGGCGAGGCTTGCCGCGGTATTTGGCTCCAGAACGCACGCCGGGATTCCCTTGGCCGCCGCCGCAATGAAAAGTTCTGAGTTCAAGGGGATTCCGTCCGGGTGAACCAGGTCCCCGTATTCCGCGTTCATGGCGGAAAGGATACTGGAGTCACAGGCGCTCACCACATCTCCCGCGGGCTCATTTACTTCTTCACCGTGAAGGAAGGTGGGCAGCACGCCAATGACGCGCAGAGAGTGGTTCAGAGTGGTGCGAATTCGGCTAAGCACCGTCCAGGTGCGTATGAGGCCGTCGTGAGCATAGGGGGTGGGGGGAGACGGAATCACCACGGCGTGCGCGGAAACCAAGGCGTTAACAGTCAGTTCTCCGAAAGCCGGCGGGCAGTCCAAAACCACAATATCAATGGTGTCCTTATGGGCCATGGCTATTTTGCGCATCACATGGTGATCGCGCTTTTTTTTGGTTTTCTCAATATCCACGACCGCCAGACTGGTGGTGGCTCCGACCAGGCTAAGATCATCAATAAAGGTTGGCAGCCGAGCTTCTTTTAGGGTGGCGGCGCCTGTAACCACATCGAAGGTTCCGATGGATGGAAGCACTGCTTGGCCAAGGCTTGTGGTCGCGTTGCCCTGGGCGTCCAGGTCGAACAGCATCACTTTGCGCCCCATGGCGGCGAAACAGACGGCTAAGTTCACTGCTGTCGTTGTTTTCCCAACGCCGCCCTTGGCGTTGAAGACTGCTAAGATATCCATTTCGCAGGGGGAGCCCTAATTATTGCGGCGGCGAAATTCGCTGATTACGTCATAACACAGGTTCAGTTTCTCAGCGAGTTCAATAATGATGGCGCTTCAGCAATGGATTTGGCGGTCAGCACCTTAAAGCTATTTCCAGCGAGACTAAGCGCCGCTTCGCGTTCTCCCTCTTCCGCGCCGTGGCCGGTCAGCACGTGCAGCGCGCCCGCCAGTCCGGCGTTTACTCCAGCCCCCACGTCACTGGCTCTGTCGCCGATAATCCAAGAGCGCGAGAGGTCAAGTTTTAACATCCTTGCGGCCCGCAGCAGCATTCCAGGATTGGGTTTGCGCGCTGGAGGGTCGGGAAGGCGGTAAGGCGGCTTGCCCTTGGCGTGATGAGGGCAGGCGAAGACGCCGTCCACGAATGCTTCCGCCGCGGCAAGATCCGAGAGGAACTTTTCCTGGACAACGGCGAATTCCTCCCAACCATAATATCCATAGGCGATGCCGGCCTGATTAGTGACGATGATGACAGGAACGCCGCAACGGTTGGCGGTGGCGATGGTCTTGGCGGCGCCGGGAATCAGGTGGGCGTCTTCGGCTCTATTAAGGTAGTTGACCTCTTCCAGCACGGCGCCGTCGCGGTCAAGAAACAGAGCCGGCCTTTCACCGGTTTGAGGAGAAGGGACGAGGACCTGCGTCCACACGCCTTCAGCGTCAACGGTGGCCCCTTTGGGAAGTTGGAGACTTGTTTTCATGAGACGATTTGTCCCATTTCTTGCCCCCGAAGCGCAAGCTAGATGTCTGTAGCGTCCTCTTGGCGGGGTAAATCCGCGCCATAGGCGTTACCCCTTGTAATAAAGGACGCGGCATCCAATTTCGTTAATACCTACAGCGCAACACCTGATGATAAAGGGGAAAAAACCATGACGAGCGTAGCGCAAAATGAAGAACATCGGCGACTCGGCATGGAGGTTCTGGATCATGACCATGGCAAGTTGGAGGGTTGTCTTGGATCCCTCGGACAAGTCCTTAATCGTAAAATTATTAAAGCCGAAAGCGTTGAGGCCGCTTTCTCTGAACTGATCGCTCACATAAAGGATCACTTCAAAAGAGAAGAGGCTTGGCTGAAGGAAGAAAAATACCCTGGCCTTGAAACCCATGTACGGCAGCACATGACCCTCGTTAAATCCGTTCAATCGTTCAGTGACCAGTTCACCGCGAACCCGCC
>CAJXGZ010000218.1 GCA_913053795.1 uncultured Rhodospirillales bacterium
TGCCAAGTGAACGGCGGCGACAAAGGCGACGGCCATCAATAGAGGCAAGCGTGAGGCGCTGCTATCCTGGGCCAAGATACGCCTCCAACTCTTTCAAACCCTCGGGCGATCCGATCTCGAAGAAGCGCTCATGAACTTCGTGGCCGAGCAGGCGGCCCTCAATGCTTAATTGATGAAAGACGTCCGCAAGGTCGGCCTTTTCCCCGGAAGCCACCTGCCCGGCGATGACGCCGCGGTTCAGCACGGACAGCCCGTAATCGATGTGGCGCATGTTGATGGCTTCTTGGTCTTGGCGACCCTTTTCGTAGAGGGTTACCTTGCCGTCCTCGAAGACCACGTTGCTGTCGTCCCAACGTCCTTCGTTGCGGAATACGGTCATGGTCGGGTCGGGGGCGCTGACGGCTTTTTCCCAAATAGGGGACAGTTGAATGGGCAAATAGGAATCGCCGTAGAGAACCATAAACTTTTCATCCACCGCGTTCCTGTCCATGGCCAGGCGAATAGCCCCGGCGGAGCCCAGGAGGTCCTCGCCTTCATCCACGTAGACGGCGTCCAGTCCCCAGCGCGCGCCGTCGCCGATAGAGTCGCGGATCATGCTTCCCAGGTAGCCGATGGAATAGACCACCCGCGTCACGCCCTCGGCGGCCAGCCAATCCAATTGATGATGGGCGAAGGGAACGCCGTTGACGGGAAGCAACGACTTAGGCGCGCGCTCGGTCATTGGCCTCATCCGAGTTCCCGGCCCGCCCGCCAAAATCAAGCACTGCATGGTCAATTTCTTAAAATTACAATCGAACCGTCGAAATCGAAGGAGAAGTCCATTTCCTGCAACCCTTTTTCGATCATCGCTTGGCGCAACGCCAGACGGTCGCGGGCGTAAAACAACATGAAGCCGCCGCCACCGGCGCCGACCAGCTTGCCGCCAAGGGCGCCGTTCTCGCGGGCGAAATCATAGACGTCGTTGATCCAACTGTTGGAGATGTCGGGTGAACGGACCTTTTTATGAAGCCAATGTTCGTGCATCAGATCGGCGAAGCCCAGGGTGTCTCCGCCCTCCAGCGCGAGTTTGATTTTGAGGCCCAGGTTCTTGATGAAATGGAGGTTGTCCAGCATCTCGTCATCGCCTTTCTCGGACCGGGTTTTCTGATCCTTAAGGACTTGCGACGCGGAACGGCTATATCCGGTGAAGAACATCATCAGATGTTCGCGGAGATCGCGCATGGTCTCGTTGCTGACGTAAAGGCGGGTCATGGTGACCGAACCGTCCTGGGGGTACTCCTGGCTCATCAGGCCGCCGTAGGCGGCAATGTATTGATCCTGCTTGCCGCAGGGTTCGCCCAGTTTGCCCATCTCGATTTCGTAGGCTTCGTTGGCCAGACCCTTGATGCTTATGGGTTGGCGCCGGTAGGCGTAAAGGGCGTGAAGCAAGCCGACGGTGAAGCTCCCTGACGATCCCAGGCCTGTGCCCGCCGGAACGTCGGCGATGCTGACGATTTCGATGTTGGGTCCCACGTCCAGATAATCCAAAACCTCGCGGATCAGGCTGTGCTTGATGTCCTTGCTGTCCTCCACATGCTCGGTCTCGGCGTACTTTATCAAGTAGCCGGAGCGGAAAGACCGGTTGGCGGTGATATAGACATGCTTGTTGATGGCCGCCGAGATCACGAAGCCGCCGAACTTCTCATAATAAGACGGCAAATCGGTGCCGCCGCCGCCGATGGATATGCGCAATGGGGTCCGGGTGATGATCATCTACAGCTTGAACCCGGCTGATTGGGCGTCGTCGTAAAACATTTGCACGGTTTCAAGGGAGTATTCGTCAAGGTCCTTGCCGAACAGGGGTATTTTCTTCAATAGGCCATAGGAAACGGTGATGATGTGGCAGCCGATGTCGTTGGCTTGGATGATGTTGTAAACCTCGCGTGGGCTGGCCCAAATCAGCTCCAATTGGGGCTGAGGGGACATGAACCTGAGCGCTTCCTCCATCACCGGAATCGGATCGCGGCCGCTGTCGGCGACGCGTCCGGCGAAGAGGGACAGGTAGCACGGTGGCGAACCGCCCAACACCTTGACGCAAGACTCGATCTGGGCGGCGGTCATCATGGCGGTGATGTTGAGCTTCACCCCTTCGCCGACAAGCCGTTCGATCAGTGGAATGGCGCTTTCACCCTTGGTGTTGGTGATGGGAATTTTGACGTTTAGGTTGTCGCCCCAGCCCGAAATCATCATGGCTTGGTCAAACATTGAATCGAAATCATCGGCGAACACCTCGAGCGAAATGGGGCGGTCCGGGATGGCCGCCGCCACCTCCTTGGCGAAGGCCTCGTAATCGCTGACGCCGCCTTTGCGCATCAGCGTGGGATTCGTGGTGAAGCCCTTGATCATGGGGTTTGCGTAGAGCGAGAGCATGTCCTCAAGGATAGCGCCGTCGGCGAAGATTTTAACTTTCAAGTCCATTTGTCTCACAAGCTCCTTTTTAAATATCAAATATCGCCCGAGCGGATATCTTTGATCAAGGACATCATTGAGCGTTTCAAGGCTTGGCGCGCGTTGTTTCGGCATTTCCAGCCGAGATCGCGGATGCGCGCCGTTTGGAGGCGCACCACCGGAATATCGCCTTTCCATCCGCGCGCGCCGCCGGCGAATTCCAAAGTGACGTTTTGCGGATTAAGGCCGGCGCATTCGATGGCCAGTTCGGCGATTTCGCGCACGGTGATGTAATCGCCGGTGGCCACATTGAAGACGTTATAGGAGTCGGGGCGCTTTTCGTTGGCGAGAAGCACCGCCGCCGCCACGTCCTCAACATGAATGTAGGATTTGCTTTGCGCGCCGTCTCCTTGGATGGCGAGGCGGCTTTGGTCGTCAAGCAAGGCGCGCACGAAATCCAGTCCCACTCCGTGGGTCTGGCGCGGCCCCACCACGTTTCCAAATCGGAATACGCACCCTGAAAGCCCGAACATGTGGCAATAGGCGGAGATCATGGCTTCCCCCGCTAGCTTGCTTGCGCCGTAGGTTGAGATGGGGACGAGGGGGCCTTGGTCCTCATTGATTTCAATCTCGCCCAGGTCGCCATAGATGCCGCTGCCCGAGGCGTAGAGGATGCGTTTGCAATCGGTTCGGCGCATGGCTTCGACCACGTTATGGGTCAGGAGAGTCCCTTCGACGAAGTCAATCCCGGGCTCCGTCGCCGCCCGGGCGATGTCCGGGTTGGAGGCTAGGTGGATGGTCACGTCATGTCCGGACATTGAGTCGCAAAGGCGGTCCAGTTCCTTGACGTCGGCGGTGACGACCGAGAAACGCTGATCGTTCCGATGTCTTTCGCAATGACACTCCCGGCCGGAAGAAAAATTATCGTAAAGCGTCACCGCCTGAGTATTGGGATCGCCGAGCAAGCGGTCGGTGAAATGACTACCGATAAAACCAGCGCCCCCGATGATGAAAAAACGCGACGTCATTACATATTGGTGATTTGGATGGCTGCGGGACCGATAACAACGACGAAAAGGACCGGCAGGAAGAAGATGATCATGGGCACGGTCAGCTTGGCCGGAAGAGATGCCGCCTTTCTTTCAGCTATGTTCATACGTTCTTGCCGTTTCTCCTTGGATAACACGTTGAGGGCGGCGCCTACCGGGGTTCCGTATTGTTCAGATTGAATCAGCGTGGTGGCTAGGGACTTGGCCGCCGGCAAACCCGTGCGCGTGGCGAAATTCGCGAAGGCCTTTCTACGGTCGCCAAGATAGGCCAACTCGGCCGCCGTCAGTCCCATCTCTTGGGCAAGGACCGGCGCCACCTCCATGATTTCATCGGTCACCCTTGAGAAGGCGGCTTCTACTGACAGTCCCGCCTCGACGCAAATGACCATCAGGTCCAAAGCGTCAGGGAAAGCTAGTCTCATATCTTTCTGGCGCTTTATCGTGGCGTTGGTCACCATGACTTTCGGCAAAAAATAACCGAGAACGGCGCCGCCGCCGGCGAAAATATATTTCATGTAATCGGGGTATGGAAAAGTCTTCCAGGTGTAAATAATGAGAAATAGCGTAAGGCCGAACCCGACGAAAAAACCGAGAATCCGGGCGACGTAATATGACGTAAGCGCCGTTTGCCCCCGGTAGCCGGCCTGTTGGAGGGTGTTACGCATTTCTTTAGAAGAAAAGATTTTTTGAAGGTTCAGGCGCTGATAAATTTTGTTCAGCGCCTCCAAATGCCCTTTTTGTTTTCCCTTTAACTGGCGCGCGGCGGACGGCTTGTTAAGGCCTTCCACTTGTTGGCGGCTCAATTCCCCGCGCTGCTTGGAGATCACCATCTTGAT
>CAJXGZ010000219.1 GCA_913053795.1 uncultured Rhodospirillales bacterium
CGCGTGGGTTTCAGGATTTTGGCGACGCATCCGGTATCTTTGCCGATATTTTGCGCCAGCGCGGGCACGGCGGCGGGCAAGCGGGCTTTGGTGGGCAGGATTTCAAGGCACGAGGGGCTGATATGCGCTACACTCTTGAGGTTGATTTTCTTGAGGCGGTCAAAGGCGCGCGCAAGCGCATCACCCTGCCAAGCGGTGACAATCTTGAGGGCGCGATCCCCAAGGGCACCGCTGATGGGCAAACCATCCGCCTGCGCGGCAAGGGCGGCGAGGGCTATGGCGGCGGTGAATTGGCTTGCGGCGTCGGCTGCGTGTCCTGGGACACCACGGACTGCGTTCGCGGCGCGCTCCCGGATTTAGTCATCACGATGGACGAATACGTTCTCTACGGAGAGCTGACAGCTTCTGTAACGTTCGCCTTCGAGGAGGCGCCGGCATCTTTCGTCCTCGCCGACATCGGCGCCGACAGCCTCAAGACCGGCATGCTGCACAGCGCCGGCGTCATCAACGCGGTGGCCCAAGTGGTGGAGGAGCATGCTAAGGACCTGCCGCTGGCCGTCGATCCGGTGATGGCGGCCAAGGGCGGCCAGGCTTTGCTGGAGCCGCAAGCAGTGAAGGCTCTAAGATCGCGCCTGATCCCGCTGGCTCATGTGCTGACTCCCAACATCCCGGAAGCGGAAGCCCTGTCGGGCGAAAAAATCACCGACAAGGACTCGGCCCGCCGCGCCTTGGAAAAACTTGGGGGCCTGGGTCCAGAAGCGGTGCTGCTGAAGGGCGGGCACCTGCCCGGCGCCATTATCACGGATTTCCTGCTGCTTGGCGGCGACATCGAAATTTTCGAAAGCCCCCGCATCGACAGCCGCCACACCCACGGCACCGGCTGCACCCTGGCGTCCGCCATCGCCGCCGGACTGGCCCAGGGACTCGGCGTCCGGGACGCCGTCGAGCGCGCGCGGCGCTACGTGCAAGAAGCCATCCGCGCCGCCCCCGGCTACGGCAAGGGCCACGGCCCCCTCAACCACGCCCATACGGTCAAGCCCTTTTCCTGAGGTTTTTTCCATTTTCGCCCCGTTTTTAAGTATTCTTGGACGGTTCTCAGCCGTTATCCAGCTGATTGCTGAGAGCTGTCCTCTGTTCCCTGTCCTCTGTCTTCAGGCCGTCAAGGATTGGCGCGCGCCGCGGGCTGCTCTATATTCGGCGGATTCGGGGGCGGAAGGGAGCGCAAGGTGGCATTTCAAGGCGTACTCGGCATCGTCGCGTTGACGGCCTTGGCTTGGGCTCTAAGCGAGGACCGGCGGGCCAATCCGCTGAAAATCATTGGCGCCGGGCTGACGGTTCAGTTGGCGCTGGCGCTGATCCTTTTAAAGCTGCCCCTGTTCAAGCATTTGTTTCTCGGGCTCAACGCCGCCGTCACGGCGTTGCAGGAGGCGACCAGGGCCGGGACCTCCTTCGTCTTCGGCTATCTTGGCGGCGGCGCCTTGCCCTTCACTGAGTCCTATCCCGGCGCCAGCTTCGTGCTGGCCTTCCAGGCGCTGCCGCTGATCCTGGTGATGAGCGCCTTGTCCGCCCTGTTGTTCCACTGGAAGGTTTTGCCGCTGGTGGTGCGGGGCTTCGCCTGGGCCTTGGAGCGCACGCTGGGCGTCGGCGGCGCCGTCGGCTTCAGCGCCGCCGCCAACGTCTTCGTCGGCATGGTGGAGGCGCCGTTGCTGGTGCGCCCCTATATCAAGAACCTGAGCCGCGGCGAGTTGTTCATGGTGATGACCTGCGGCATGGCGACCATCGCCGGAACCGTGATGGTGATCTACGCGACCTTCCTTAAAAGTGTGGTGCCCGACGCCATCGGGCATATCCTCACCGCCTCCCTGATTAACGCGCCCGCCGCCATCATGGTGGCGCGTGTGATGATTCCGGTGGCGGCGCCTAGCGGAGAAAGAGAGGCGATTGTGCTGCCGCGGGAAGCGGGGAGCTCGCTCGACGCCATCGCCAAGGGCGCCCAGTCGGGGGTGACGCTGTTGATCAACGTCGCCGCCATGCTGGTGGTTCTGGTGGCGCTGGTGAGCCTCGCCAATCTGGGGCTGGGGCTGCTGCCCGATCTCACGGGCGAGCCCATCACCTTGCAGCGGCTCCTCGGGTATATAATGGCGCCGGTCGTGTGGCTGATGGGAATCCCCTGGGCCGAGGCCCAAACGGCGGGAGGGCTGATGGGAATCAAGACGGTGCTCAACGAGTTCCTCGCCTACATGGAGCTCGGCAATCTTCCCGAAGGCGCCCTTTCTCCGCGCTCGCGCCTGATTATGACCTATGCGCTGAGCGGCTTCGCCAACTTCGGCAGCGTCGGCATCATGATTGGCGGTTTGGGCGCCATGGTCCCCGAGCGCCGCGACGAGGTGGTGTCTTTGGGCATGAAGTCCATCGTGTCGGGCACCATCGCCACCTGCCTCACCGGCGCCATCGCCGGGATTATCGTGTTATGACGGACATTATCCTCCTTTTGGCCCTCCTTCTGGCCCTTGCCGTTATCATCGCCGCCATTGTGATTTATGCGCGCGCCGGGGGCTCCCGCGGGAGGGAGTCGGAATTCGAAAAACTGCGGGAAATGCAGGCGGAGCTGGCGGGGCGCGTGGACAGCGCACAGACCGGGCTTAACCAACGCCTTGACGCCCTCGCCAAGCGGCTCGGCGACGGCTTGACCGAACAGACGGATAAGACCGGCGAAACCTTGAAGGCCCTCTACGAGCGACTCGCCGTCATTGACGCCGCGCAGAACAACCTCACCGATCTCTCCAAGCAGGTGGTGGGGCTTCAGGATATCCTCTCCAACAAACAGGCGCGCGGCGCCTTCGGCGAAGTGCAGATGGAAAATCTGGTCCGCGATATCCTGCCGCCGTCGGCCTATCAGTTCCAGAAAAAGCTCGGCAACGGAAAAATTGCCGATTGCTTGCTCAAGCTGCCCAACCCGCCGGGGGGAATCGTCATCGATTCGAAATATCCCCTTGAGAGCTATGAATCCCTTCAAAAAGCCGCCGGAGACGTGGAAAAAACCAAGGCCGCGCGCGCCTTCAGCGCCGACGTCATTTATCACGTCAAGGCCATCCAGGAGAAATACATCGTCCCCGGCGAGACCGCCGAATCGGCTCTCATGTTCCTGCCTTCCGAGGCCGTTTACGTGGAGTTGCACACCAACTTTCGCAACGTCATAGAGGAATCCTTCAAGCGCCGGGTTTGGATCGTCTCGCCGACCACCTTGTGGGCGACCCTGAACACCATGCGCTCCGTGCTCAAGGACGTGCGTATGCGCGAGCAGGCCGGAGTCATACAGACCGAGGTGCTGAAGCTGCTTGGCGATGTCGGACGCCTGGATAAGCGGGTTGAGAAACTACGCACCCACTTTCGCCAGGCCGGCGATGACATCGAGGACATCAGCACCTCGACCAAGAAAATCAGCAGCCGAGGCGATAAAATCGAACAGGTCCAATTGAGCGACGACGACGCCAAGGACGCGTTGGCCCCGCCCCAGGACGAGTCCAAGAACTAACCGACAGGCCCGCGCCCCTTCAGCGCCACCAACAGGGTGCCTTCGTCAAGATAGTCCAGCTCGCCGCCCATGGGCGCCCCGTGGGCGAGGCCGGTAACCTGGACGCCGGTTTTGGACAGCCGGTCAGCGATGTAGTGGGCCGTGGTCTGCCCGTCGACGGTGGCGTTGGTGGCGAGGATAACCTCCTTCACCTGGTCCTGTGAGGCGCGGGCCGCCAAGCCCGATATATTGAGGTCCTCCGGCCCGACGCCGTCGAGCGCCGACAACACCCCGCCGAGCACGTGATAGCGCCCCTTGAAGGCGTTCAGGCGCTCCAGCGCCCACAGGTCGGCGACGCCCTCGACGACGCAAATTAAAGAAGCGTCACGCTTGGGATCGGCGCACACCGCGCACGGATCGATGACGTCGATGTTGCCGCAGGCGGAACATGTGACGATGTCCTCGAGCGCCTGGTTCATGGCGCCGGCCAGCGGCGCCAACAGGGACTCCCGGCGCTTGATTAAATAAAGGGCGGCGCGGCGCGCCGAACGCGGCCCCAAGCCGGGAAGCTTCGATAGAAGAGAAATCAGCCTGTCGATGCCGCTGGAGGTCATGTTCAAAACGGCAGTTGCAGCCCCGGCGGCAGCTGCAATCCACCGGTCAGTTCGGACATTTTTTCCCGCATCGCCGTCTCCACCTTGGACTTGGCGTCGTTGAAGGCGGCGAGGATCAGGTCCTCCAGCACTTCGGCGTCCTTATCCTCGAAGAGCGACGGATCGATTTTCACCCG
>CAJXGZ010000220.1 GCA_913053795.1 uncultured Rhodospirillales bacterium
ACCCGGTATTGGTTCTCCATGAGTTCGCCCACCGACCGCACCCGGCGATTGCCCAGATGGTCGATGTCGTCGATCTCGCCACGGCCATCCTTAAGATTGACCATGGTCTTGACCACTTCCAGAATGTCCTCCCTGCGCAGAACGCGGAGCGTGTCCTCGGTCTCGAACCCGAGGCGGGAGTTCATCTTGACCCGCCCCACGGCGGAAAGGTCGTAACGTTCGGAATCAAAGAACAGCGACTTGAACAAGGCCGCCGCCGTCTCCAAGGTCGGCGGCTCGCCCGGACGCATGACCCGGTAAATATCGATCAACGCTTCGGCGCGGGCCGTATTCTTGTCCACCGCCAAGGTATTGCGGATATAGGGACCGACGTTGATGTGATCAATGGCCAGGGTGACCAAGCCGTCGATTCCGGCTTCTTCCAACTCGCCCAGGATGGCCTCGGTTATTTCGTCGCCGGCCTCGGCGTAGATTACGCCGGTTTTATCGTTGACCAGGTCGGTGGCCATGTAGCGGCCGATCAAATCCTCTTCCGAGACCAGTTGCTCCTTGATCCCCTTGCCGTCCAGATCGCGGATCAGGTGCGCCGTCATCTTGGCGCCCGCCTCGACCACCACCTTGCCGGTCTTGGCGTTGATGATGTCGCTGGTCAGCTTGATGCCGCGGAAGCTCGCGGGGTTGAAATCCGTTTTCCACCCCTTCTTGACGCGCGTAAAAGCCACCTTGCCGTAGAAGTAATCCAGGATGTCCACGGGCGACATGCCGGTCACCTCGTCAAGGCCGACCTCCTTGCCCTCTTTCTCGCGCTTGGCGCGCAGCTTGACGGTTTTTTCGCTGTCCAGCGCCATTAGCAGCGTCGTCACCGGCAGCTTGCGGCGGCGGTCGATGCGCACATAGACCAGATCCTTGGCGTCAAACTCGAAATCCAGCCACGAGCCCCGGTAGGGAATGACCCGCGCCGCGAACAGGAACTTGCCCGAGGAATGGGTCTTGCCCTTGTCATGGTCGAAGAAAACGCCGGGAGAACGGTGCATCTGAGAAACAATGACGCGCTCGGTGCCGTTAATGACGAAGGTTCCGTTGAGCGTCATCAGCGGCATGTCGCCCATGAAGACGTCCTGCTCCTTGATGTCGCGGATGGAGCGCGCGCCGGTTTCCTCGTCGATGTCCCACACCACAAGACGCAGGGTGACTTTCAGCGGCGCCGCGTAGGTCATGCCGCGCTGCTGGCATTCGTCGACGTCGTACTTGGGCTGCTCGAAGTTATAGCTGACGAATTCCAGCGTTCCCCTCTCGGCGAAATCCTTGATTGGAAAGACGGACTTGAAGACCGCCTGCATCCCGCTGTTTTCCCGCTCCTCGGCCGAAGACTTCACTTGCAGGAATTGATCATAAGAGGTCTTTTGAACCTCGATGAGATTTGGCATGGGCACGGCCGCCGACAGGCGGCCGAAGTTTTTGCGGACGCGCTTGCGGCCCGTAAAGGACATATGCATTAATTACGGTTCCTCACGAATTATCGCGAACACACCCATTTTTCCGGCCGCGGCAAGACCAATTCGGACGGGTGCGCACGCGTAATTTATTCGAGTGGCGGCGAAAACCGCCGCCGCCACCCGTTCTCCGACAATTGAAGGCGCTGTTAAATGAGCCAATGAAACGAACGCTCCGTTTTATTTGAGCTCAACCGTTGCGCCAGCCTCTTCAAGTTTTTTCTTAAGCTCCTCGCCTTCTTCCTTCTTGACGCCTTCCTTGACGGGGTTGGGCGCCGATTCCACCAAGTCCTTGGCCTCCTTGAGGCCCAGTCCGGTCATGGCGCGGACTTCCTTGATGACGTTGATCTTCTTCTCGCCGAAGGAGACGAGGACGACGTCGAATTCATCCTTTTCCTCCTCAGCGGCGGCGGCGGGCCCGGCCGCGACCGCGGCCACGGGCGCGGCGGCGGAAACGCCCCACTTCTCTTCAAGCAGTTTCGAGAGATCGGCCGCCTCCATGACGGTCAGGGCCGAAAGGTCGTCAGCGATTTTTTCCAGATTAGCCATTTCAAATTCTCCTTAAGCTTGAACTATTAACGATTAAAAATCGATTCACGCGGCTTTGTCTTGTTCGGCGCGGGCGCCGATCACCCGGGCCACCTGCCCCGCCGGGGCCTGCAGCACGGCGGCGATGCGCGATGCCGGCGCACAGAGAAGGCCGACCAGCTTGGCCCTCGATTGGTCAAGGGACGGCAAGGCCGCCAGGACCTTAACGCCGGCGGCGTCAAGCGTATTCTCGCCGTAGGCGCCGCCGAGGATGATCAGCTTCTTGTTGGTCTTGGAGAAATCCACGGCGACCTTGGCGGGCGCCACCGGATCCTGGGAATAGGCGATCGCCGTTGGGCCGGTGAACATGCCCTCCAGGTCCTTGTATTTCGTTCCCTCCAAGGCGCGTCGGGTAAGCCGGTTTTTGGTCACCTTGAAGCTCGACCCCGATTCACGCATTTTATCGCGAAGTTCGTTCATCTCGGCCACCGTCAACCCACTGTAGTGGGTGACGACGACGATGGACGTTTCCTCGAAAACCGAGCGCAACGAAGCGACCCATTTTTCTTTTTGAGACCGATCCACTTTTTCGTCTCCAGTTCCTTCGCTTCGCTTAAGGCGTTGAGGCGCCGGCGGCGAAGCCGTTGGACAAATGGCCCCCGAAATTTCCGGGAGCCGGCTCGCCTGTCCAAGGCGTCAGTTCAAGCCGTTTTTAAGGCGCTCCTAAATCAAAGAAGCGCGTAGAAACGGGTCTTCACTGTCTGCGTAGGCGGATACTCCATTAAGACGCCTTTAAAAGGCGCCGCCTACGGTCTCGGACAAGTTTTAAAACGGGTTTCCCCGCTTTAAAAATCCGCTTCCCGCCCTTAAAGCCGGGAAACGGAAACCATGCAACCCTCTCCGGCGTCAGCCGGCCAGGATCGCCGTATTCAATTTCAGGCCCGGCCCCATTGTCGAGCTTAGGCTCACACGTTTGAGGTAGGTTCCCTTGGCGCCGCTCGGCTTGGCCTTCATGATGGCGCTGATGAACGTCGATACGTTTTCGTTCAAAGCCTCCTTGGTGAAGCTCGCCTTGCCGACGCCGGCGTGGACGATGCCGGTTTTTTCGGCGCGGAATTCGATCTGCCCGCCCTTGGCGTCCTTGACGGCTTGGGCGACATCGTTGGTCACGGTGCCCAGCTTGGGGTTGGGCATGAGCCCCCTGGGCCCCAGAACTTTTCCTAAGCGGCCGACCACGGCCATCATGTCCGGGGTCGCGATGCAGCGCTCGAAATTCATCTCGCCCTTGGAGATTTTCTCGGCCAGATCCTCGGCTCCGATCAGGTCGGCGCCGGCGGCCTCGGCCTCCTTGGCCTTGTCGCCCTTGGCGAAGACGGCGACGCGGATGGCCTTGCCGGTGCCGTGGGGCAGCGACACGACGCCGCGCACCATCTGGTCGGCGTGACGGGGATCGATGCCTAAGTTAAGGGCGATCTCGATGGTCTCGTCGAACTTGGCGGTGGCGTTATTCTTAACCAGACCGACCGCCTCGGGAAGTTCATAAAACATCTCGCGGTCAATGCTTTCAAAAGCCTTCTTCAGGCGTTTTCCATATTTTTCAGACATCGCCCTACCTCACCACTTCAATGCCCATGGAGCGCGCCGATCCGGCGATCATCCGGCATGCGGCGTCCATATCCGTTGTGTTCAAGTCAACCATCTTTTTCTCGGCGATCTCGCGAACCTGAGCCATGGTCACCTGGCCGACGATTTCCCTGCCCGCCTCTTCGGAAGCCTTGGGAAGATTGGCCGCTTTCTTAAGAAAGAAGCTGGCCGGCGGCGTTTTGGTGATGAACGAGAACGTCCTGTCGCCATAAGCGGTAATGACCACCGGAATGGGCATGCCCGGCTCAAGTTTCTGGGTTTCGGCGTTGAACGTCTTGCAAAACTCCATGATGTTCAGTCCGGCCTGGCCCAGCGCCGGACCGATGGGCGGCGACGGGTTGGCTTGTCCCGCAGGCACCTGAAGCCTGATGTATCCTTTTATTTTTTTCGCCATTTCAAATCCTCAGACAATTAAAGTCTTCAACTGAGTGCGCGGTGCGGCCATGGCTTGCCCCCCAGGCGCAGCTCTCGGGGGCGGACCTCCCGTGCGCGCGATAATTACAATTTCTCCACCTGCGAATACTCCAACTCAACAGGCGTGGCGCGTCCGAAGATGGACACCGCCACCTTCAACCTGGCGCGTTCTTCGTCGATATCCTCGACAACGCCGTTAAAGGAATTGAACGGACCGT
>CAJXGZ010000221.1 GCA_913053795.1 uncultured Rhodospirillales bacterium
TTGTGATCGCTTATCCCGTTTCCTCGGTAGGAGAGGGCGCGACGGCGATGCCAAACCACGGCGCAACGCGCTCCTAGCCGGAAACCTCGCTACGCCGTCACAATGGGTGTTTATTTATGCAAGTTGGTATTAGGTAACAAATTGAATTGACGTATTAATTCAGCAACGATAGTTTCAATGATCTTTAACGCACATGAGGCTGGACGGCATGACTGGAAGCACCGTCACGCGCTTGCAACTCGGCGAAGCCGTGTATCAGGAAGTCGGTTTATCGCGCAACGAGTCTGCGGAATTGCTTGAAGCTGTTTTGAATCGTATCTCGGACGCTCTCGCCAATGGAGAAACCGTAAAAATCTCGTCCTTTGGCAGTTTTTCGATCCGTCAGAAAGGGCAAAGAATCGGCCGCAACCCCAAAACCGGCGAGGAAGTTCCCATACATCCCCGCAAGGTCCTTGTCTTCCGCCCCTCTCAAGTCCTCAAAAGCCGCATTAACGAAAATAGCCGACTTGAAACGGGGTAACTAAGATGGCGGGTGCAACCGGGAAAATCGCCGCTTCCGGACGACGCGAAAAATCAGCGGCGGCTTTCAGGACGATCAGCGAAGTCGCCGCCATCCTCGACCTTCCTCAACATGTCTTACGGTTCTGGGAAACCAAGTTTTCCAGCATTCAGCCTCTCAAGCGAGGCGGTGGGCGGCGCTACTATCGACCTGAGGACCTAAAGCTTCTACAACGCATCCGAGACCTGCTCTACACTGATGGCTACACCATCAAGGGCGTACAGAAACTGCTGCGTCAGAATGCCTCCAAGAATACAAAATCCGCCATCAGCGGCGCCCAAGAGCCCGCCCTTGACGGCCGCAAGCAGGCCGAACTGAAAGCCCTCCTTGGGGAGATGGAGGAAATGCGCGGCATCTTGCGCAAGGCGTCCGGTTGACCGCTTGAAATAGTTCACATTGATTTTTTCTCTGAACGTTGCGCGCGTCAACATGCGGGCGTAATATAAATTACTGCGGAATTATCCGGAGCGTGGCGCAGTCTGGTAGCGCACTACACTGGGGGTGTAGGGGTCGTAGGTTCAAATCCTATCGCTCCGACCAATATTTTCAAGGGGTTAGCCTTAATTGGCTGGCCCCTTGTTACTTTCTAGCAATCGTTCGGGAAAATAATGATACAAATCATGTCCATGAGACATCAGTAAAGTCCGGAGAAGCCCATGTGGTGGTATTATGGCGGCGAGTATTTTCATGAGGCGAAGATAAACAAAGCGTTTCAGTACGCGCAAGAAACGGGAATCAAGGCTGGGCAGGTTATAAAACGCGACTTCAGCGTCAACGACCCGGACGTTCAAGATGTTTTAAATGACTTGGGCGTTATCAACTTTTGCCTTCTAAACTCGAAGATGATCTTAAATGCAGAGGTCTATTCGCGTTACCATCCGCAGGAATCCCTTAATAAACGTCTATTCTTCAACCTGGGAGCCGGCCCCATTTGGATCCATCCATTTTGGACGACCCTGGATATCCGCCCCGCCAGCGCCTTTTCCTTGGATTATGACCTTCTAGATCAAATCCCTTTGCCGATCGAGACAGAAAGCGCGGAGATCATATATAGCAGTCACACTCTGGAGCATGTGGACGACGCCTCGACAATAAATTTTCTTCTGCAAGCGCATCGCAGCCTGAAGCCAGGAGGCTGTCTGCGCCTGGTCACCCCGGATGTGGACCTGATGTACGCGGCGTACCGCAAGGGATTCATCGAACACTTTTCTTATCTTATTGGCGATCATGTAAAAACCGGACCGATCGGCCAATGTTTTCTCCATGAATTCGCAGCCCACCTGTCCTCTCTTTGCCAAGTTGAAACGCCGCACCGTATGAAAGATCATGAGTTGGCGAATCTCTTCAACAGACTCGACTATGAAGACGCCTTGAATCATTGCACGGCCCAATGCTCCATGGATATCCAAAGAAAAGTAAAGGGCGTCCCGCATGTGAACTGGTTCAACGCCAAGAAACTCGTTCGCATGGCCGAGGAGGCGGGTTTCGAACAGGTGGAGGTTTCAGCTTGCGGTCAGAGTAAATTTCCCGTCCTTCGCGATTTTTTATTTTTTGACAACACGACGCCGGGAACATCCGTTTACGTCGAAGCGATCAAATAGACCGTATTGAAGACGTCAGGCCAAGTTCCGGCTTCTGCACATAAAATATCCCGTCACGTTTCCGATCAGAATCCAGCTCCACGAAGCGACTCCCCGGAAGGTAAACGCCACCATCACAGCCGCTTCCAAGGGAATGTTCAAGTAAACCTGAAAGCCAACGAGGGAAGCTTCGGTCACGCCCAACCCGTTTGGGATCAGGGAAAATGTCCCGAACAGCGAACTCACCGTGACAACAAAGAGGCTTTCAATCCAGGTCAAGGGATATCCGAAAATCCGGGACACGAAAAACAAAACCATCCCCATGGCGAGCCAGGACAACATCTTTGCCGCCATCAGCGGAAAACTATAACGCGGCCTAAGCAAGGCGTTGATTGCTTCCTGAAGCTCGGCGACTCCAAGCGCCATTTCGGCGGGGACAAAACGTCGAATGGCCCTTTGCAGAAAGGATTGAAGTTGGCCGCGCCGGAGAATTAGAATGAAGAGCGCCAGGATAAGAAGCGAAATGACCGCGATGATGGCCGCCGTCGTCCAAAGCCGAAGGGCCAAGAGCCCCAAAATCGCAATAAAAACGGCGGCGCAGAAATCCACGAAAAGGGCGTTCACTTGAACGGAAATCCCAAGCCGCAAGGGGACGCCTTCGACAATTTTCAGAAAAAACGGGCGGCTGAAGGCGCCCAGTTTCGCCGGCGCCAGATCGGTCGCGTATCCGGACAGGAAAATCGTAAAAGCGGACGAGAGCGCTATGCCGCCATGGACTCGAGCCAGGAAAAACAACCAGACCAGGAAATCAATGACGACGTCCATCATGCTGAACGCGATTGCGGGAAGAAGGAGCCGCCATTCAGCATTGCCGGCGACGGTCCAGTTGCGCATCCCGTCGCGGACAATCAGCGTCACGGCGAGGACCAGGAAAACAAGGAAGACGGCGCGCAGCCACAGGGCGCCCCGTTTACGCGAAATCATTAAAGACTCTCCAGCAGGCCACAAGCGATCCTTTTGATGTCCGCCTCCGACAAATCGGCAAAGGCCGGCAGGTGAAGAACCTGACGTTCGGCTTTGGCGGCGCATGGATTGGGGGCGCCGCCGCCGTATAGGGCGGCGCAATCGCGCATGTAAAATCTTTTAACGTCGACGCCCCGCTTCAACAGGCGCGCGCTCACCCGTTCCATGTCTTCGACCAAAACCGAGAACAGCAGCCAATTCGGCGCGTCATTGGAGGAAACGGGAGTTTGATGAACGACCTTTCCATCCAGCAGGGCGGCGAGCAATGCGGCGTTGCGAACTCTTCCGGCGCCGGCCTCGGGCGCCGCGTCCAAGCCTTTAAGCCCCAGATAAGCCTGGAAGTTTGCATAACTGTCCGTCCGTCCGTCCATGGTGATGTCCGATCCCACGTAGCCTTCGCCCATAACGTCCTTTCCGCCCTTGATCAAGGCCGCGGCTCTCAGCGCCGGATAGACGAAAAGGGTGAAAAATGGAGGGTATGTAACCAATGCCTCGAAACTGGTTTTGGCCAAGCGCTTGAAAATTTTGGAGACCTTGGCCTTTTGTCCCTGGCCGCTAAGCGACCGCATGCGCTTGGCCAGCAACACATCCGAGGTGATCAGCATTCCGCCGCCCAGAGTGTTGACGCATTTAGACGTCTCGAAGCTGAAATAGGAAACCCGCCCGAAGGTCCCCACTTTGCGGCCGCCCACGGTTGCGCCCAGGCAATGGGCGCAGTCCTCGATCACATGGACGCCGGCTTTTTCGGCGATTGCGGCGATCCCGTCCATGTCGCAGGGGACGCCGAACAGGTGGGTGGCGATCACGGCCCTGGTTTTCTTGGTTATGGCTTGGGAGAACTTGCGTGGGTTCATTCCCAGGGTCGGCAGGTCGATATCGGCGAAGCGAACATCATAGCCTAAGGCTTTGATGACGAAGGGAACGATGGGATAGGTATAAGCCGGGACGACGATCTCCGCCCCCGGTTCAATTTCCAGTCCTTGCAGAATATAGCTGAGCCCGGCCCGGCCCGAGGGAACGCAAATGGCGTCCTCGACGCCCATCAGGCCAGCTCCGCGCCCCCGCGTATCGCCATCGCCTGGGCCGCTCGCCGCGTGCTGCTGCTCAACCTCGACCCCGGCGC
>CAJXGZ010000222.1 GCA_913053795.1 uncultured Rhodospirillales bacterium
CTGACCGTAGTCCACATGAACAAGCACGCCCTCGTGCCCCTCCGCATACAGCGCCGCCGCCACCGTCGATCGAACCCCCGCCGTCGCCATCGCCGCCGACCACAAAAACAACATTATCATCAAGGGCGGCTCGGGCGTGGACACCATTAGTTTGCATATGGCCGTCACCGCCTCCGCCACCCACAACGGTCCTGGCGCTTTTGCGATTGCAGGCGCTTTTTTATTCAGCAACGACTTCAATGTTTACGGTGGAGGCGGCGGCGATGATATCGACGTAACCCTGAGCGCCACCGCTGCCGCTAGCGCCGCGTCCGGCGCCTCCACTTCCAGCGCCATGGTTTATAATAACACGCTCAAGATTTACGGCGACGGCGGGGCGGACACTATCGATATGACCCTCAAGGCGACGGTTGGGGGAGGCTCCTTGAGCGTCGTCTCCAACAATAAGGCCTACATCTCCGGCGGCGACGGCGGCGACACTATCACTGTTAACCTCACCGGGAACACAGTCACCGGAAACGATGTGGTCTTGTTCGGCGGAGCCGGCGTGGACACCATCCAACTGACCAACGCCAACACCCAAGTTGTCATGTACTACGAGAACGTCAGCGAACTGGGGGCGACGGCCGATCTTGTCTCCGGACTCGGCCCCGGCGCCGGCATTACCTTCAAGTTCTTCACCGGCGCGGCCGGCGCCAGCGACTTCAACGCCGGCGTCCTCAATGACGCAGCCGGCATCTGGGGCTACGACTCCAGCGCCAATACGCTGTGGTACGACGCCGACGGCGGGGAAGGCGCCGGCTCTGCTATTGACGTTGCCCAGTTCACCCCCACCGACGTCAGCATCACCCTGGCGTTCACCGCCGCTGACTGGGCGGTCCAAGTCACATAACAACTCTTTTGCTTACTTTCCTTCGTGACGAAGGCGTTGTTCTTGTCTATTTTCAGCGGGCCGCCTTTAGCGGTCCGCAATTTTTATACCCCTGGAATGAACAATGACCACTTCCATTGAGACTTCCCTTGTAAAGTCCATGCAATTCATCAGCGCCGGCAAGTTTGGCGACGCCGAGGCTTTGTGCGGGGAAATTCTTGAAAAGCAGCCCAACAACGCCGAGGCTCTGCACACCTTAGGACTCACCCACTACATGACCCGGCGTTACGACCAAGCCATTGAGCATATGAGCCGCGCCGTGCAGTTTGATGATTCAAACCCCCAGTTTTTCTGCAACCTGGGAGAATCCTTTCGCCGCGCCAAGAAACCCGACGAAGCCATCGAGATGTTCGAGAAGGCCCTGGCTCTCAAGCCTGAATACCTGCTGGCCCATCTCGGAATGGCCAACTCGCTTCGCGATCTTGGCAGGCGGCCGGAAGCCATCGCCCGCTACCGGCTGACCCTGGCCCTAAACCCCAGTTTCGCCGAAGCCTATTTTTACCTCGGCTCGATGTTTCTGGAGCAGGACCGCAAGACCGACGCCATCGCCTTGTTGCGCAAGGCGATGGCCCTCAAACCCACTTACAGGGAGGCCCGGATCGCCCTCGCCAACGCCCTTGACAACGACGGCCAGATCGAGGAGGCGAAAGAGGCCTACCGCCAGCTCATCAAGGAAAACAAGAACTTCGCCGGCGCCTACAACAACCTCGCCAATATTCTCAAGAGCCAAGGCGAGATGGACGAGGCCGTCAGCCTTTACGAGGAAGCTCTGAAGATCAATCCCAGCAACGTTCAGGCCCATTACAACCTGTCGCGCACCCGCAAGGCCAAATCCGACCACAAGGAAATCGCCCGCCTCGAATCCATGCTGGAAGCCCCCGACATTTCCAAGCCGGAGAAGGTCAACATCCATTTCTCCCTTGGCAAGATTTATGACGACCTTGGACGCCATGACGACGCCTTCAAGCAATACCTTGAGGGCAATACCCTGGACGAACGGGCATCTCCTTTCAATCCCAAGGCCCACAAGGCGCTGGTCGAAAGGCTGAAACGGGTCTTCAACAAACAACGGTTCGCGCGGTGCCAAGGATTTGGCAGTGAATCCAAGGCGCCCGTTTTCGTCGTCGGCCTGCCGCGTTCCGGGACCACCCTTATCGAACAGGTCTTGGCCGGCCACCCGGACGTATTCGGGGCCGGAGAATTGGACCAGATTTCCCGGCTTATCAACGCCATTCCCGCCGAGATCAGCGGCTCCGCGCCCTATCCGGAAAGCGCCGGCGACCTGGACGCCGTCACCGCCTGCCGTCTCGGCGAATCCTACATCACCTACACCAAGGGATTAAGCGGCGGTTCCTTGCGGACCGTGGACAAGATGCCCGCCAATTTCATGCATCTCGGCTTCATCTCCTTGATGCTGCCCAACGCGCGGATTATCCACTCGCGCCGTCAGCCCATGGACAGTTGCCTTTCATGTTACTTCCAGCACTTCACCACGCCCATGCCTTTCTCCAACGACCTCAAAAGCCTTGGGCAGTACTACCAGGGTTACGAAAACATCATGGATCATTGGCGCAAGATGCTGCCCTTGGAGATTCTCGACGTCCAGTACGAGGACATGATTTTCAAGCATGAGGAAACATGCCGCAGGATCGTCGACTTCTGCGGCCTGGAATGGGATAAAGCCTGCCTTCAGTTCCAGAAATCCAAGCAAGCGGTCAAGACCGCCAGCAGTTGGCAAGTTCGCCAACCTCTCTACGGGACTTCCGTCGCCCGCTGGCGCAAGTACGAGCGAAGCCTTGCTCCTCTCAAGAAATCTCTGGGCGGCGCCTTTTATGAAATCGCGGCGGAGCCCGTGGCGGCAAAGTCCCAGGGGAAACCCGAGAGCAATCCCCGGTGAAGAGCAAATTCGATTTTTCCAATGATCTTTAATTTCGTTATGACTTTTCGGTTTTTTTCAAGGAACGCGGGGCCATGAGGATCGCCATATCAGGCGCTGTCAGCACTGGGAAAACCACGCTGGGCAAGGCCCTGGCCGAAAAATTTAACCTCCCGTTCATCGGCGAAAACCTTGCCCCCCTCTTCGGCAAAAACGCCGCGCGCCGAAAAAATACAAAGGATGTGGCGAACGCCGTCGTCGCCTGTCTGAAGAACAAGCGGATATTGGAAACCAAGACCGGCAATTTCATCGTCGATCGAAGCCCTTTGGACCTGATGAATTTCTGGCAATCCGCCCAGTTGCCGAAAATGTGCGGCGGCCATGACTTCACCGTGCTCTGTGAAAGCTATATGACCCTTTACGATTTCGTTGTCCTCACCCCTTTCGAAGGCGTTCCTTTCGTCCAGGACGCTTCCGGCGCCGACAAGCCGCGCCGGGTCATGGACCCGTGGGTTCAGTTCAAAGGCAGCGTTCGGATCACGGGACTGGCCCATCACTTCCTCGAGCCATCCAAAATTATCCAAATTCCAGCAGCGATGTCCGCCCACGAGGAACGGTTGGCGTTCGTTCTCGACAACCTTCACTCAAGGAACGACGATAATAAGGAGCAGCCCATTTTCGGCGATTTCCACTAGGAGCCGTGATTGTTTACATTTTTTAAGGCGCGGCCGTCGCCGATTTAGGGATGGGCTCGGGATCGCGCACGTAGAAATCAACCGGCGGCGGCGGCGAAAGGTTCGGCGGCGGCGAAGCGTCAGGCTTGTCGTAGCGGCTGGGGTGCGGGCCGAAGTAGTTGACCAGATGTTTTTCGTCGCGGTGATTGGGCGTTTTATGGCACTCAATCCCGCCGATGGTCTTGTAGCAGTAGAGGGGCTCGCGGTCGTAAACCGCCTCTTCATATTCCGACACATAGCCGCAGGCCGCAAGCAGGAACAAGACGGCCGTTAAAAAGATGTATTTGCGCATTTTCGGCTCCCGCTGGTTCGCTTAATGCGTTGCAAGATCGGGGCCATCCCTTAGAAGACAAGGGGGGCAATGCGTTTATCTTTCTATTTCAATATATTAGCCGGCGCCACGCACATCAATCACGGTCCTGCCCCGCACTTGGCCCTGGAGTATTTTGCCGCCCAACGCCGTCACTTGGATCAGGGGCGCCACGGTGGTGATGCTGTCCAGCTTATCCAGGGGCATGTCGGCGGCCAGGCGCGACCAGGCTTCGCGGCGCCAAGTACGGTATGTCGCCTTGGCGGCCCCGCCGGCGATTCCCTCTTGGGGCGACGGCAAACCCAGTGCCCGTTCTCCCTTTAGAAACTGAATCTCCGCGCCAGGCCCGGCACTTAGATGGTGCGCCCAGACCACCTGGGCCGAGGAACGATCATAGGTCGCTACCACACCGACCAGCGAACCCTCC
>CAJXGZ010000223.1 GCA_913053795.1 uncultured Rhodospirillales bacterium
GGCGGACTGGAGACGGCGTCTCAGTGACCCGGTATTCATTAAACAGGCTCTAGCGGCAGGGGGAGGCGTTACATGTACACCGGCAAGATTGTCTTTTCGCAACTCATGAACCATTTGCCGATACATACCTTCCGACGCTGTGTTCGTCGGTATCGGGGTGAGCATTGGATCAAGAGCTTCAGTTGTCTCGACCAATACCGCTGCATGGCCTTTGCCCGGATTACCTACCGCGAGAGCCTGCGCGACATCGAGGCTTGTTTGCGCACCCAAAATGCCAAGCTCTACCACATGGGAATCCGGGGCAATGTATCTCGCGGCGCTTTGGCCGATGCCAACGAGTTGCGCGACTGGCGGATATATGGCGACTTCGCCCTGCCGGCGTTGACCATCGCCCGGCTCTACAAATGCCGCCGGCAGGTCGAACTGTTCTTCAAATGGATCAAGCGGCACCTGCGCATCAAGCGCTTCTTCGGCACATCCGAGAACGCCGTCAAGACTCAAGTCCGGATCGCCGTCTCGGTCTACGTGCTGGTCGCCATCATCAAGAAACGTCTCAATATCGATGCCAGCCTCTACACAATTCTACAGGTTTTGAGCGTCACCGTTTTTGAAAAAATGCAGCTTATTCAGATGCTTAGTGAAAACGAAAACATACGCTATGGTCCCACCGACTCTAACCAATTGAATCTATTCGATTAACACTGGGACAGTAGTGGGGCAGGCCCCTTTAATTCGGGGCTTTGCCCCGCTAAGAAAAGCGGGGACCGGGGCGCCGCCCTGTTATTTTAGCGTATCGTGTCGTAGTACTCCTGAAGCACCTCAAGCACCTCGGGACGGCTGAACTCATGGGGAACTGATTCGTGCTTGGCGAACATTTCGCGCAGGCGGGTTCCTGAAATGCTCAGTCTGTGCTCGTCGCCGTGCGGGCAGGTGCGGTTGGTGGCGAGGCCGTCGCAGCGTTTGCAGTAGAAGGTTATGTCGATCTTCAAGGCCTCGGTGATCATGGCGCCCGGCTCCAGGTCGTTAAAGATATGCTGGGCGTCGTAGGGACCGTAGTAATCGCCGACGCCGGCGTGATCGCGTCCCACCACCAGGTGCGAACAGCCGAAGTTCTGCCTGAACACGGCGTGCAGAAGGGCCTCGCGGGGGCCGGCGTAGCGCATCTCGATGGGGTATCCGGCCTGGACCACGGTGCCGGCGACGAAATAATTATCGACCAGGGTGTTGATGGCCTTGGTCCGGGTTTCGGCCGGGATATCGCCGGGCTTGAGCTTGCCCAGCACCTGATGGATCAAAACGCCGTCCAGAATCTCGACGGCGATCTTGGCCAGATGTTCGTGGCTGCGGTGCATGGGGTTGCGGGTCTGGAAGGCGGCGACCTTGGACCAGCCCTTTTCGGCGAACATGGCGCGGGTTTCGGCCGGACGCATGAACAGGTCCTTGTACTCCGTCGGGTATATGCCCTCGCTCAGGGCCGTCACTTTCCCCCCCAGGTTGACCTTGCCCTGGTCCATCACCTTGGCGACGCCGGGGTGCTCGCCGTCGGTGGTGCGGTAGATATGTTCGCACTCGAAATCCTTGTCGATTTCGTATTTCTCGGCGACCTCGAGAATGCCCATGATTTCGCCCGACTCGCCGTCCGTCAGCGCAACTTCCTCGCCGATTTGGATGGTCCCGGCCATATCCTCGCCGCACGACACGGTAATGGGAATGGGCCAGAACAGGCCGCCTGCCATCTTCATGTCGGCGCAGACGCCGCGCCAGTCGGCTTCGCCCATGAAGCCGTCAAGAGGCGTATAGGCGCCCATGGCCAGCATCACGATATCGGACGTTTCGCGGCTGCTCATTGGAACCTGTTTGAGGCCTTTCGCCCGCGTCAATTCCTCGGCGCGTTCGGCCTCGGGCGCCATTAAAGGCTTGAGAGTTTCTCCACCATGCGGCGGCACCAGGTTCGACATTGTTTGATTCCCCTTGTCTAAAAAAAAAATTGCTCGTTCAATGACGCGCAACATATATTTAAAAATCCTAATAAACAACCCGGTTTAAAAGGTTTTTCGTCCCATCCCATTTTGTTCCTTGGAGTCGCGCCGGCATGTCCCATCTTCTTATTTCCGCGGCCAGCAAGTCGTCGGGAAAGACGACCGTCACTCTGGGGTTGAGCGCCGCTCTGAGGGAACGCGGGATCAAGGTGCAGACGTTCAAGAAGGGACCCGATTACATCGATCCCTCGTGGCTGAGCGTCGCCAGCGGACGGCCCTGCCGCAACCTTGACTACAACACCATGGGCGCGGACGAGATCGGCGCCGTTTTCGCGCGCCACGACGGCGCCGCCGACGTCAGCCTGATCGAAGGAACAAAGGGACTCTTTGACGGCCTCGACCCGAAAGGCGGCGACTGCACGGCGGCGCTGGCCGCCCAGTTGGGCGCGCCGGTGGTGCTGGTGTTCGACGCCGAGGGCGTGACCCGGGGGGTGGCGCCGTTGATCCTCGGTTACCGGGCGTTCGCGCCTGAAATCAATTTCGCCGGCGTCATCATCAACAAGGTCGCAGGCGCCCGTCATGAAAAAAAGCTCAGGGCCGCCATCGAGCGCTATACGGACCTTCCCATGCTGGGGGCGGTCTGGCGTTGTCCGGAGATTGAGATCAACGAGCGGCACCTTGGGCTGATTCCGCCAAACGAGTCCGCTGAAGCCAAGGACAGGATCGCCGCCATCGCCGAAAAGGTGGCCGGGCGGGTGGACCTGGACTCCTTGCTGGAAAAGGCGGCGCCGACTCCAAGCGCGCCAACGGACGCCGCCGATTATAAATCCCCCCCAGGGCGCGCCGACGTGCGCATTGGCATCGCCCGCGACGCCGCTTTCGGCTTCTATTACGCCGGCGACCTGGAGGGCCTGCGCAGGGCGGGCGCCGAAGTGGTCGAATTCAACGCCTTGAGGGATGCGGCCCTGCCGGAGGTCGACGGCCTGTTCATCGGCGGCGGCTTCCCGGAAACCCAGATGGCGGCGCTGGAGGCCAACGCGCCGCTTAAGCGCGCAATCCGCGACGCCATCGAAGGCGGCATGCCGGCCTTCGCCGAGTGCGGCGGCTTGATGTACCTGGCGAAATCCATCACCTGGAACGGCGAACGGCGCGAGATGGCCGGGGTCATTGACGCCGACGCTGTGATGCATAAGCAGCCGGTGGGCAAGGGCTACGTGCGGGTGCGGGAAACCGGCCTGTCTCCTTGGCCGCTGCTCGACGCAAAGGGGCGTCTTGCTGAATTTCCGGCCCACGAGTTCCATTATTCCACCCTCGAAAACATGAAGGGCGATTACCGCTTCGCCTACGAAATGCTGCGCGGCGAAGGGCTGGGGAAGACGCGCGACGGCATCGTCCATAAGAACCTTCTGGCCAGCTTCATCCACCAGCGCGACGTCGAAAGCAACCGCTGGACCAAGCGGTTTGTTGATTTCATAAGATCGAAAAAATAAAGCGCCGGGTAACGCCTTATAACACAACGATTCCGCATGCCAGTTTCAAGGAACGGCCCTGACGCGGGCCGCCAGGCCCCGAAAAAGCTTCGAGGTCCGAAAAACCAATTCGGAATAGCGCCCGGATCTAATCAGGGACAACACGCCCCGGGCGCGGCGCAGCCAGACATATATGGGCCCATTCTCGGTCTCGACAAGGTAGAAAAAGGCGGCCAGGAAACCGATCGCCAGGGCCAGCGGCTGGATTGGGGCGGCGGTGAACATCCTACAGAGAAGCCGGTTCAGGCCGTTGTCCGCCCAGCCCAACAGGAAGACGGCGTTTTGGAACTGCATCTTCTTGTCCCGGGTCGAGGCTTGGGGCCTGAAGGCCCAATTGGTCATGGTGATCGCGGCGATCTTCTCGTGCGTCAAGTCTTCCGGCTTGACGAAACCTCTCTTCAGGGCCTCCTTTGTCAGAGGGTAATCGGGAAAGTACTGCAGTTTGTAGACGTTCATTTTTATGGGGTGAGGCAGGTCAAGCAACAGGCGAATGGCGCTCTTCATCATGTCCGGCGTTTCAAACGGATTTTCCAGAATAATGTCATAGGTGGCCTCGACGCCGCAGCGCGCCAGGATGCGGGCTTTTTCAAGCAACTCGTCGTTCTTCCCGGGGCGGTGGAAGATGTCGTTACGGACTTCATCAGCCCCCGATTGAATGCCGAAATTCAATTTTTTGAGTCCGGCGTCCGCCAGCAGCCGGATATTTTTTTCCTTGATCAGATTGGGGACCATTTCGCAT
>CAJXGZ010000224.1 GCA_913053795.1 uncultured Rhodospirillales bacterium
ATAGTTCGTATGCCGTCTTGAAGTATTTCAGATATTTGTTCCTTACGAACGCACCGGTTTCGTTGCCGGGTCGCGCGATGTGTGCCAGGCGGTAATGACCCAAATTATGTCATCGCGAATTGCGTATGTCAGGACGATGCGGGTTTTTGGAATATATCGATCGTATGTATCGGTCTCGGCATCGTAGCTGCCAGCTTTGGGAAAGTGCAGGATATTCTCCTCGGCCTTCATGACTCGTTCGGCAATGAGGTCTGCGGCATAGGTATCCTGCGCGGCGATATAGGTGAGCATGCGATCAAGTTCGTCGGCGGCTTCAACCGTCCACTCAATCCTCATAGAGCCGGGTTGTATTGACGAAGCATGGCCATGAGCTCGTCGCGGGAAATTGCTTTGAGCGGCTTGGCGAGGCGATCCTTGATGATCTTTTGGCGATCACTTGGACGTTCAAGCGTTGATACGTCTTCGATACGCTCCATCAATTCGCTAGCAAGGGCTGCTTGCGCGTCATTCGGCAATTTTCGCGCGGCTTCAACCGCTTCGTCCAGTGTTACGGTCTTTGTGTTTGTCATAACAATATCCTAGCACATCATATGGAGAATTTCAGCATTTCGTTTCCTTATTTATTCCCCAAGCGCCGCCGCAATCGTGCCTGCAATCCGTTCAGACGCCCGTTTCAGCGGATCATTGTCGAGATGCGCGTATCGAGCTGTCGTTTGCGCCTGCGTATGACCGAGGAGTTTGCCGATGATGGGAAGCCCCATGCCGCCAGCCGCGCCAACGCTCGCGAATGAATGGCGCAGATCATGAATGCGCAGGCCTTCAAGACCTGCATGCTTGGTGATCCGGTCCCATGGGCGCTTGAGATCGAAACGAGGTTTGTCGGGATTGTCTGACATGATCACGTAGGAGCTAAAGCGGTCCAGTCCGTTAAGGTTCCAGCCGAAGGCGGCTGCGCGCTCATGCGCCAAGCCCGTTAGCCTGTCGGGATTAGTTTAAGTGTCGGACCGTCCGTGGTAACCATACTGCCTGTTTACCAAACCTTTCCGTTTAGACCAATGACGCCTTATGCCCGATGAAGATAATACAGACATGGCCGTGGAGATGATCGGCGAGGCCGGCTCCCGGCAACAGGACGCACGTTCCAAGGATATGGACGCGTCCTACGGAATTACAGTGGACGTTACGGCGGTCCTGGGCGTGGCCACCATGAAGGTAAGCCAACTCCTGAAGCTGGGCCGTGGAGCGGTGGTTCAATTGGACCGAATGGTCGATGAGGATATTGAAGTTTTCGTCAATGATATCATAGTCGCCGAAGGCGAGGTCACGGTGATCGAAGATCGCCTGGCGGTGAGATTGACCAAGGTCATCAAGGGCAATATCGGCAGATTGTAAATTTACGGCCATTAGACCGCCAGCGCAATTTGCCCCATAAAAAACAAAGTCCCCATAAAGAATAAAACAATGAGCATGACGAAAAACAATAGGGTGGTCCGGATCGAGGTTCTTGAAAAAGAACAGGAAACGGCCCGCTATAAAATCATGGACAAGAAAAGCGATATTTTCTCGTCTTTTTTCAAGTTGGCGTGTTCCGCTGCCGTGGTCGCCGCTTTCATCGCGCTGTCCGCCTTTTCCGAATACGATTGGATCAATGGTCCCATGGGCATTATTGGCGGCGTCATTGGCGGCCTTATCAGCGTCGTCGTGTTTTTCGTATTCTTGCTTGGATACATTATGCATAAGAAGGAATTGAACCGGTATTTGCTGATGTCGAGCGACATTTCAAGCGAGTTGATCTGGTTTGAAACGGGCGGTTCCTCCCGGGAACGCTCAATGGCCGACAGCAAGGACAGGCGCGATCACATAGGACCTCGCCACACCCCCGAAGTCCAGAAACTGAACCGGGGCGCTAATCCCTCCGTACGGTCCTGATGAAGGCGTAGGCCGTTTGCCTTTTTCCGCCAAGACGAGTAAAGTGCCTGCGTAAGGGTCACATTCAAGTCCCTTTTGCAGCAGCGTTTTTCGATAATCGACCCGGCGCTTGGCCTGCCTGGATGCTTTCAGGCGCGGCGGCGCGGGAATTTGTCAATGGGCTCCGGCCATTCAAGGAAACGGCAGGGGGGGTCTTTCTGTCCCGGCGCTAGTCTGGACATTCCCTCTCTCGGAAAAAATTTCCGCCGCAGCCAAGCGAAGCCAGCGGCTGCTCATTGACGCTTGTGCGGTGCGCGGCGATGCAAACCGTCGCGTAGCGGGATTGCTGCAAGGGATATGTTTCGGCCTTAGGATAAATTATTGGGAGGGTTTAGAGAGTGAGAAAAATCAAGGTGGCGATCGCCGGCGTGGGAAACTGCGCGAGTTCCCTTATTCAAGGGATTGAATACTACAAGGACCGTGGCGGAGACGCCTTTTCCGGCCTCATGCACCCAAGGATCGGCGGCTGGGGGCCGAGCGATATCGAGGTTGTCGCCGCATTCGACATCGACTGCCGCAAGGTCGGCAAATCTGTGGAAGAGGCGATCTTCGCCAAGCCCAACTGCACGATGGTTTTTCAGCGCGCCCTGCCGGTTTCGGGAGTCAAAGTCCAGATGGGGCCGCTTCTCGACGGCGTGGCGTCCCACATGGCCGAATATGCCGACGACGAGGCTTTCAGGCCGATCAACGAGGAATCGGTGGACGTCGCCCGGGTTCTTGAGCGCGCCGGAGCCGAGGTTCTGGTCTGCTATATGCCGGTGGGTTCCGAGAAGGCGGTGCGCCATTACGCCCAAGCGTGTCTTGACGCCGGGACGGCCATGGTCAACTGCGTGCCGGTGTTCATCGCCTCCGATCCCGAATGGGCTGGAAAGTTCCGCGACAAGGGCCTGCCCATCGTCGGCGACGACATCAAAAGCCAAGTCGGCGCCACCATCGTTCACCGCATGCTCACGCGCCTGTTCGGGGATCGGGGCGTGCCGCTCGACAGGACCTACCAGTTGAACACTGGCGGCAACACGGATTTTCTCAACATGAAGGCGCTCGACCGCCTGAAGTCCAAGAAGGTTTCCAAGACGGAATCCGTGCAGTCGCAGTTGGACAAAAGACTGGATTCACGAAACATCCATATTGGGCCGTCCGATTACGTGCCGTGGCAGGACGACAACAAGGTCGCCTTCATCCGGATGGAAGGCCGCGGCTTCGGGGGCGTGCCGTTGGAACTCGAACTCAGGCTGTCGGTCCAGGATTCGCCCAACAGCGCCGGCGTGGTCATAGACGCCATCCGCTGCGCCAAGCTGGGGCTGGAGCGCGGCCTCGGCGGTTCCTTGGAGGCGGCTTCCGCCTATTACATGAAGAGCCCGCCCAGACAGATGCGCGATTCGGTGGCCTGTGAATTGACCGACGCGTTTATCCAAGGGATCGACATTGGTGGGGATGCCGTTGAGGAGGCCTCTCAAACGGGCACCGGTGAGTAGTCCCGCCATCCAATCCGCCGGCAGTGGTCCGGATGGTGAAAACACCGTCCGGACCGTGGACTCGCCCTGGGTGGAGCGGCTGCTCACGCTCCACCGTCAGGTGCGGTTGACGGTCATCAACGCCGGCCGCGCGGACGCCGGGACCAGAAACGCCAAGGGCGACGACGTCAAGCTGTTCGACCTTGCCGCCAACGACGCGGTTTTGGCCGCGCTCAGGGATTTCCCGGCGCTCGTCGTTGATTCGGAAGAATGCGGGCGCTTGGAAACCGGTTTCGGTTCGCCACGGCATCGCCTCGTCCTCGATCCCGTGGACGGGTCGGACAACTGGGAGCGGGGGCTGCCGTTATCGGCCCTGTCTTGCGCCGTGTTGGCCATCGACTCCCCTTTGCACCCTGATTGGGTCGAGGTGGCCTTGGTCGGACCGCTCGAAGAGGAAACGCCATTGATCGCGCAAAGGGACTCTGGCGCTTGGCGCGGGAACGAACGGCTCGAAACCTCAGGTGTGCAAAGCATTGCCGAGGCCATGGTTTCGGTTGAACTCAATCATTTCTCTCCGCCGCCGGGCCTCGCTCGCCTTATGGGTCGCGCCAGGGGGGTGCGGTGTTACGGCTGCGCGTCCCGAGCCCTGGCCCTGGTCGCCGCCGGCGATACCGACGCCCATGTGGACGTGCGTGGTCGTCTGACCGTGGAAAGCTACCTTGCCGCCGCGCGGCTGGTGATCGAGGCGGGGGGGCGCGTCGCCGGGCTTGACGGCGCTCCGCTTCCGGCGGCGGAGGGGCTGACCGGCGGCGTCGGCTTGATC
>CAJXGZ010000225.1 GCA_913053795.1 uncultured Rhodospirillales bacterium
GTCCGTTCGTTATGAACACGGCCGCAGAAATTCAGCAGGCGATGATCGATTTTCGCCGCACCGAGTTCGGTGGCTGGCCGTGGGACCGGGACGACCCGGTGCATGCCCGGGACAAACGACGCTTCGCGGTACACGCCGACGGTCGTATAGAAGACGCGCCGGCGGACTGAGCGGGCGCGCCCATGTGCGTGGACGCATCCGCACACGCACCCTCGGTAACCCTGTGAGACGGCTTGCAGTCTCACACGGGCCGCAGGATACTCATAGCGAAGCATTGCGACGGCGATCGGTATCGATCTGGGCACGACTTACACCTGCGCGGCGATCGTCGACAACGGTGTGCGGGTGATGGTGCCGCCGCATATCGAGGCAGGAACGCGGGTCGTCGTCAACACCGCCGACGGCTCCTATATGGAGCGGGCGAAAGACTAGGGCCTGTTTACAGCTAGGTTGTGGCGCTGGTCGCCCTCAATTGGCCCGATTTTAGGAGCGAGGACACAGGACATGCTAAGCATATTCAAGGACGAGCGACGCGAAAGCGGGCCAATTGTGGGCGATCCGTCCCGGACGGGGCGCATTTTACCGCCGGACGTCGTCGCGGAAGGCTTGTGGCGAGTTTGCGCCAAGGCGCCTTCCGCTCCTAGCCAGCGGAAAAATGCGCCCCGCCAGCACCGCAACCTAGCTGTAAACAGGCCCTAGTTTGCGCCATCAATCTCCCATTCTCAACGTCATGACCGGCGCCGCGCGCAAGGCGGCGCGCAAATTGGCGCGCGACTTCGGCGAAGTCGAAAATTTGCAAATATCCAAGAAAGGTCCCGCCGACTTCGTCAGCACCGCCGACAAGACCGCCGAAAAAACCCTCCAATACGAACTCTCCAAGGCGCGGCCCAACTTCGGTTTTTTGCTAGAGGAAAGGGGCGAGGTCGCCGGCGCCGACACCTCCAACCGCTGGATCATCGATCCCTTAGACGGCACCACCAATTTTCTGCACGGCATTGCGCATTTCGCCGTTTCCATCGCCCTTGAACGCGACGGCGAAATTTTCGCGGGCGTCATCTACGAACCCATCCACGACCAAATGTTCACCGCTGAAAAGGGACAAGGGGCGCACCTCAACGGCGGCCGCATCAGGGTTTCAGGACGCAATCAAATGCATGAATCGTTGTTCGCCACCGGTATTCCCTTCAAAGGCGTCCGCAACCATCCTCTTTTCCTGAGGCAACTGGAAGCGGTGATGGCGATTTCCGCCGGGGTCAGGCGCTTTGGTTCGGCGGCGCTGGATTTGGCTTACATCGCGGCCGGGCGCTACGACGGATTCTGGGAGACCGGACTCAGCCCCTGGGACATGGCGGCGGGAATCGTTCTGGTGCGCGAAGCCGGCGGATTCGTCAGCGACCTTGACGGCGGCCAGGACATGATGTCAAGCGGCGCCATTTTGGCTACAAACGCGCCGCTGCGCGAGCCGTTGGAGCGTATTCTTCGCGAATCGGCGAGCGGAAAACGGCCATAATCCCCTTGGAACGTCACTTGACTATGTTGGGTGAAGGAATAAAATTGACCTCGTTTTATTGCCGATTTTCGCAAGCTTCGGCTTTTCGTGAAATACATTGCTGGAGGGATTGGCGCATGAAAGTTTTCCAACGCTTTTTTAGTGTTTTCCCAGCCCTCGCCCTCGTCGTTCTTAGTGGAGCATTGACGGCAATCCCCACCAAAACGCATGCGCAGCAGTTTCCTTATTTCGACACCGCCGATCCCAATGTTGATGTCGACTTGACCGTTATCGGCGGCCAAGGCGGCGGATCCCGGCCTGGCGCTCTCTTTGGCGCGCCCTCCCGAGGCTATATGCCTCCCGCCGGAGCCAGAAGAGGACTTCTGGTTCCGGGCTCCAGAAATCCGGTTTCTCAAATTCACATTCCAGGCGCGGGCGGAAGAATAAAACTCAAGAGACCCAGCTCAGGTTTTGTCTCGGCGCCAAAAAGGCCGAGCGTGGCTCCTCCGCCCAAGGCGATTCCGCCCAAACCGGTCATCGCCGCCTCTCCGCCGTCGCCGGTCACAATCAAACCCACGCCCCAAGCCGCGGAAAAGACCGCGCCGAAGAAGAAAAGCCCCACGCTCTTTGGCTTAGCCAAAGAACCGCCGCCGCCGCCCGCCTCCATAACCGAGAAGGAGCCGCCGCCGCACGCTTCCTTAAAGCTGACGGCGCCGACGGCGGCTAAGCCCAAGAAACCAAGGGTCGCCGCCGCGCCCGCTCCAAGGAAGGCCAAGCAACAGGCTTCGTTACCCGCCGGAAAATCGTCCTTATCGAAAGGACGGGCCTTGCGGGTGACGTTCAATAAGAGCTCCACCAATTTGCCCGAAACCGCAAAGACGAACCTCAAGGCCTTGGCGGCGAAATTGAACAAGCAAGGCGATTTCAGGCTACAGCTTTTGGCCTACGCCGGGGGCGGCGCGCTTTCCCCAAGCAAAGCGCGCCGGTTATCGCTGTCGCGCGCCTTGTCGATACGGTCTTTCCTGATCGAGGCGGGTGTCCGGAGCACGCGTATCGATGTCCGCGCCCTAGGCGACAAGACATCGGAAAAACCTCTGAACAGAGTCGACTTGAACATCACCAAACGCTAGTACAGTACAACACGGACGCTCTGGCGACTGTTTAACCTCTGGAGAAATTCCCCGTCATGGCCTTGCCGAGGCGTTTTCTCTTCCGGATGATCCTATTTCTTGTGACCGTGTTGGTCGTTTGCGGCGCCTTGTTTTCGCCGCTGAGGGACGCTTTCCTGGCCAACGCGCCGCTTAACGGGTTGATCCTTGGCGTTCTGCTTTTAGGCGTCATTTACAATTTCCGCCAAGTCTACATGCTGGACCCGGAATTGGCGTGGATTGAGAATTACCGCAAGCCCCGGGCCGGCCTGTCGAACCCCACGCCGCCCAAGCTGCTGGCCCCGATGGCGACCATGCTGGGCGAACGCAAGGACAGGCTGAGCCTGTCGACCCTAGCCATGCGCTCTCTTCTTGACGGCATATATTCGCGCTTGGATGAATCCCGCGACCTGTCCAGATACAATATCGGGCTGTTGATTTTCCTCGGTCTGCTGGGAACCTTCTGGGGGCTTCTTGAGACTGTGTCGTCCATCGGCAGCGTTATCGCCGGCCTGTCCGTCAGCGGCGATGCCAGCGCCGTGTTCGATGATTTGCAGAAGGGCCTGCAAACGCCGCTCAAGGGAATGGGAACGGCTTTTTCGTCATCGCTTTTCGGCCTTGCCGGCTCCTTGGTCCTTGGCTTCCTGGACCTTCAGGCGGGACAGGCCCAGAACCGTTTCTACAACGATCTGGAGGAATGGCTGTCCAGCCTGACCCGGATTTCCAGCGGCGCCCTGCCCGGTGATGGCGATCAATCGGTTCCCGCCTATGTCCTGGCCCTTCTGGAGCAGACGGCGGAAAGCCTGGAGAATTTGCAGCGAACCCTGACCAAGGGTGAGGAAAGCCGTATTTCCGCCGAACGGCAGATGATGAAGCTTGGCGATAAATTGGGGATTATGACCGATCACATGAGCGACGAGCGGTCGCTGATGGTGAAGCTGGCGGAAACTCAAGCTGAGACCAAAAACGTCCTGGCCCATTTAGCCGAGAGCAAGAGCGTGGCGGGCGGCGACGGCCTTGACGAGGCGACGCGCAACCATATCCGCAATCTGGACGTCCATATGGCGCGGCTGCTTGAGGAATTGAGCGCCGGCCGCAAGGACGTAATCCAAAGCCTGCGCAGCGAAATCAAACTGCTGGCGCGCACCATCGCCGCTGCGTCCAAAGATACTTAGAGCCTATTAGATGGCCACCCTAGCCCGCCGCTCCAACCGTCCCACCAACATTTGGCCTGGGTTCGTCGACGCCTTGGCGACGTTGCTGATGGTTATCATCTTTCTGTTGATGGTGTTCGTGCTGGCGCAATTCTTCCTTGGCGAAGCCATATCAGGCCGCGACCAGGCCTTGAGGAAACTTCAGGGAAACATAAGCGAATTGGCGGACCTGTTGGCGCTGGAGCGCAAGAACAGCAAGGATTTGCGCCTGAACGTGGCGCAGCTTTCCGAGGAGCTCCAGGCCTCGGTCATTAAGCGCGACAAACTTGACGCCGCCGCCCAGGCCCTCACCGCGCGCGCTCAGGCGAGCGGTCGCCGCGTGAACTGGCCGAGCAGCGAGGCGACGGTGTCGCGCAATTCGTGGCGGTGCACGATCAGGTCGA
>CAJXGZ010000226.1 GCA_913053795.1 uncultured Rhodospirillales bacterium
TTAGCTGATGATCTGCTCGTGCGCGTCGCAGTCCCGGCAATTCATGATATCGTCGCCGGCGAGGGCCTGGGACAGACGCTCGGCGAAGCAGGCGATAAGCTTGGGATGGCCGCCCAGATGGCCGCCTAGATGGCCGCCCAGGCAGCCGGCAGTCAACACCTCGATATCCGGAAGAAGGGCCGCGGCCTCGGCGATTTCGCCGCGCACGCCCTTGACTTGAACGCCGTTGAATAAAAAGTAAGGCGACACGACGATCCGCCCATAGCCCAGCTTGGCGGCTGAGATCATCCCCTCGCCCACGGATGGCCCGGCAACGCCGCTATAGGCGGTCCCGGCCCAGCCAAAGCCCATGCCTTCCCACAACATGCGGGCAATTTTACAGACATTGGAATTGGCGTCTGAATCGCTGCTTCCGCGCCCCACCAATAACAGCAGAGCGTTGATGCGCTCCACTTTTTGGGACGACGCGCGCTCCGCCTCTTCGATGCGCTGCGCCGCCACTTTTAGCAATTTGGCGTCAACGCCCAGTTCGCGGGCCAGGATTATCTCGACGCCGGGATTATCCCCTGAAAAGGCGGCGATCTCCATGGGCAGGTCGTTTTTAACGTGGCCGGCGGCGAACAGCATGCAGGGCAAACAGACGATACGCTCGGCGCCGCGGTCCTTCAGGGCCTCCAGGCCGGCCCGGATATCAGGACGGGAATATTGAAGAAACCCGCTCTCCACGTCAAAGAAGGACAATCGTTGGGTCAGGCCCCCGGCGAAGGCGTTGAATTCATCCACCGCTTCATGGTCGCGGCTTCCATGGCCGCAAATCATGACTCCAATTTTTTTGGCGTCTTCCAAAAGCTCAACCCTAGTAGCGTTAATTGCGCTTTACGCTACTTGCCGCTTTTCCTGACGCCGGTCAACACCGTTTTAAGCAAGAGATCGGCGGATTGTTTCGGCCCGAGCCGATGGCTATTTATGAGCAGCAGGCAATGAAAGTAATGGAAGCGGGCGAGGCTGACGATCTTTCCCTTGCCGCCCTCCTCGGAGCGGACGCCGTGACGGAATTTTATGAGCGCCTCCGCCGCGTCCTTGATTTTTTTGGTGGGGAAAATCAGGTCTCCCACTTGGGTGATGACGGAACGGGCGGCGGATTCCTCGTTATGAATCCCTTCCATCAGCTTGCTCATGGCGGCGGCGGCGACGGCTTTCTTGAAAGCCATCGACATTTTTATGACGCCGGATTTTTTAGCGATTTTTCTTTTCGCCATGACTGATTTCACACCGCCGCCAACACCCGGCGCGTAACCGTTACAAAGTTGTTAACGCTCCAAGACTGACCTGAACCGTTTTCCCCAGGTTCTCCCCTGAGGCGGAGAACCTGACCACGCCATCAATGGCGCGCTCGGCAAAGGCCCAAGGCGCTTATAGCGTAATCTTCATTTATAATTACTTATTTTCAAGAGAGCCGCAACGAAAACGGCCCGGGAAGCGGCATATTCGCGTCCCGAGCCGTACATTATCCGCGCCGGCTGGAAGGTTACAGCGCCAAGCTCAACATCATGACCACAGCAAGCAACGCGCCGAGAACCAAACCGGACGAAATCCGGATAAAAGACTCCATGTGGTGCATATTCATCGTTTCCTCCCACGGAATAACAATAACCCGCCCAATTTCGTGGAATTATACGCCTTTTCACGGCCCCCTGTATGTGATCGAAGTCACATATGCGCGATATTAGCTTGTTTTTCCGGTTCTCCCCTACCGCCAATCCTAAGCTCCATATATAATCGCTTTTCCCTTTTCCTCCGTATTAATGGAGCCGTGAAATGCTGCTGTTGCGCAAGCAGACGGATTCAGAACAAGACATCGACGAGGAAGACCTGAGCGAAGAAGCCCCCGAGGAAGAAGAGGAAAAACTCTACTGCGCCAAGTGCGGCCGCCTGATCACCAAGGGAACATGGCGGATTTCCATGAGCGGCGGCCACGAACACACATTTTTCAACCCGTCGGGGATGATCTTCAAGCTCTTCTGCTTCAAGGAGGCGCCCGGCGTTCGCGGGCAAGGCGCCCCAAGCAGTGAGTTCACTTGGTTCAAGGGCTACAAATGGCAAGTGGTCCACTGCGCCTCCTGTTCCAAGCAAATGGGCTGGAGGTTTATGGGATCACGCGCCCCCCGCGTTTTCTTTGCCCTTATCCAATCAAAACTGATAAACCGGAAACCGGAATAAACTAGTGGTCTGGATCAGACCACGGAGGAGGACGCCATTATGAACGAGCAAACGGCATTGGGGCGCATCACCGCCGTCAAGGGCGCCCTGTGCGAAGCCCGTTTTAAAGGGGGGGCGCCCTGCCAGGCCCGCGTCGGCGATCTGGTGAAGATGAAAACCGCCCGGTCCATTGTCTTTGGAATTGTCGCCGGCGTTACGTCCACGGGCGGCAGCGACGTCGGCGTCATCGCCATTGACCTTATCGGCGAGATGCTCCATTCCCAAGAAGGCGGCTCCTGGTCAGCGTTTAAGCGCGGCGTCTCGATCTCGCCGACGCTGGGAACGGAGGTCGAAGCGGGCGGAGACAACGACCTCAAGTTTGTCTACGCCCGTCCCGACAAGCCTTGCGTACGCATCGGCGCGCTTTACCAAGCCCCCGACGTCGCCGCCAACCTTTTGGTTGACGACCTGCTGAACAAGCACTTCGCGATCTTAGGCACCACCGGTTCGGGAAAATCCTGCGCCACGTCCTTGATTCTGCACGCCATCCTTAAAGCCTATCCTTGCGGCCACATTATTCTTCTCGATCCCCATGACGAGTATCGGGCCGCTTTCGGGGACCGGGCCGAGTTCATCAACACCTCCAACCTTCACCTTCCCTACTGGCTGCTGAGCTTCGACGAGTTGAAGGAAGTCATGGTTTCCAAAACCGGCGAAACGCGGGAATCGGAATCGCGGATTCTCAAGGACGCTATACTCAAGGTGAAAAAGACCCACCCCGAGAACGAACCCCTGAGCGCCTCCATCACGGTGGACTCGCCGGTGCCCTACAGGCTCAGCGTCCTCAAGAAGCTCATCGATGACGAGATGGGGGTCTTGAACAAACCGGAAGGCGCGGCGCCCTACCTCAGGCTGCTGGCCAGGCTGGACAGCCTGACCTCGGACAAGCGGTTCCAGTTCATGTTTTCCGGCCTTATGGTCCGGGATATTCTGCCCGATATCCTGGCGCGGCTGTTGCGCGTTCCCGTTGACGGCAAGCCGATCACCATCATCGACCTCTCGGGCGTTCCCTCCGAGATCACCAACGTGGTGGTCTCGGTCATGTGCAGAGCCGTCTTCGACTTCGCCCTATGGAACCATGAAGATCACAAGGTGCCGGTGCTGCTGGTTTGCGAGGAATCCCAGCGCTACATCCCGAGCAATGAAAACCTGGGCTTCGAGCCGACCAAGCGCGCCCTCACCCAGATCGCCCAGGAAGGCCGCAAGTACGGCGTCTCCCTGTGCCTCATCAGCCAGCGGCCCTCGGAGCTGTCCGCCGGCATTCTCTCTCAGTGCGGCACCATGATCGCGCTGCGCATGAACAATGAACAAGACCTCGCCTATGTGCGCTCGGCCTTGCCGGAGGGCTCGGAGAGTCTGTTGAGCGTGCTGCCGGCGCTGCGCGTCCAGGAGGCGGTGATTTCCGGCGAGGGCGTCAACGTGCCCATGCGCGTGGAGCTGGACACCCTGCCGCCCGAGCACCTGCCCTTAAGCGTCTCCGCCAAGTTCTCCCAATCCTGGCAGGCCGAAACGGAAGGCCCGGAAACCATCGCCTACGCCATCTCCCGCTGGCGAAGCCAAAAACGCGACCGTTAATCAACCCTACTCCTCCAGCTCCCACACTTCAGGGGCGGCGTTGAGGCGGTCGACAAGGGCTTGGCGTTGGTGCTCCAATTCCCTTGGCAGGCGGAAGCCGAAGCGCTCGAACAGCTCTTTCTGGCCCTCGGATTTGAGCAGCAGTTCGGCGCGGTCAATTTTCATCATGCCGTGGAAGATTTCCGGGGCGTAGTCCAGGCCCTCCCAGTTGAGGTCATCGTGGCGGGGCATATAGCCGAGCGGGCTTTCGGCGGCGCCGGCGCGGCCATGAACGCGGTCGACGATCCACTTCAGCACCCGCATGTTCTCGCCGAAACCGGGCCAGATAAACTTGCCGTTCTCGTCCTTGCGAAACCAGTTGACCCGGAATACCGGCGGCGCCT
>CAJXGZ010000227.1 GCA_913053795.1 uncultured Rhodospirillales bacterium
CAGCATCTTGACGCTGGCGAAAACATCATCGACGACGAGAATGCGCGCCGACATGAATTATCTCCAAGAAAAAAACGATGGCGGGTTACGCCAAAAATTTATTAACCGTCTCCAGGAAAATAGGCACGGAGATGGGCTTTGCAATGTAGCCTTCGCAACCACCCTCGCGTATTTTCTCCTCATCCCCCTTCATGGCGAAGGCCGTGACGGCGATCACCGGGATGCCCTTAAGGTTATCATCCGCCTTGATCATTTTGGTGACTTCGAGCCCGGAAATCTCCGGCAGCTGGATGTCCATGAGGATAAGGTCGGGATGATGCTTCTTGGCCAATTCCAAGGCTTCCCGGCCATCCTTTGTCTGCACCGTGTTGAAGCCGTGAGCTTGAAGCAAATCGTTGAACAGCTTCATGTTGAGTTCATTGTCTTCAACGATGAGAATGGTCTTCGACATTACATTTTTCCCCGATCCCGTAAACCTTGCCTCCAGGGCGCCCAAACGGCCATGCAAAACAACGTCTCACTGCACTCTAATTACAATACAACAAAATGCAATTCAATGCGATGATGTATGATTCGCGTTACCGAGTCAAACGGCGAAGTGCATAAAATGATATGCAGGCGAATATATCACTCGCCCCGCACTTCCTCAACCATCTTCCGCAAACGTTGAACATCGCGAATGACCAAAACGTCCTTCTTTCGCTCGACGACGCTTTTGCGGGCGAGCTCGTTCATGACCCTGGCGACGGTTTCGCGGGTGGTGCTGACGCGGCTAGCGATATCGCCGTGCACCGGCATGGGATTGATCACCGCCTCGTTGCCCGTGACTGCGCCGGCCTGGGCTTGGCGAAAGAGGTCCGCATGCACCCGGTTATTGGCGCCGAGCGTGCTCAAGTCCATGATTCGCTCGGTGGAGACGCGCACCAGCTTGGCTAAATACGTCATAACGTTGTGCGCGATGACCGGATTTTTTTCGATGGCTTCCAGGAAGCGCGGGCGCGGCAAAGCGACGATCAGGCTCTCGGTCAGGGTCATGACCGTCGCCACGCGCGGCTCGCCGTCAATGGCCGCCAATTCGCCGAAATTGCCGCCATCGGCGATATCGTCAAGGGTGATTTCCCGTCCCGAAAGGGAATAGTTGACGACGCGCACGCGGCCGCGGATAACGAAGAAGACATCGCTGGTGCGGCTGTTTCTGTCGAAAATCTGTTGCTGGGTGGGGAATCTCTTGTAGCGGCAATTTTTCGCGATGCCTTCCAGACCCTCTTTTCCAACGCCTTCCAAGAGCTTGACGCCAACGAGAACCTTTATGATGGAGTCGGAAGGCGCCGCCGCCTTCGCCGGACTCTCAGCTGCTATCCTGGACGCTTCCAAGCTCCATCCCCCCCGCTTAATTCCTTGTTATTCTGACTCGGTATAACATTCTTGGCCTATACGGGTGTAAGAATTATTAATTCATCTTATTATTCGCCGAACTTGATTATTAGGTTTCAAGCTTTCCTGGGAAATCTCACCACGCGTCCGCCGCCGCCGAGCAAACGGGCGAATTCATCAGCCGGCTCCGGACGGCTATACAGGAAACCTTGCCCGATATTGCAGCCAAGAGCATGAAGGAACACCTCTTGGCCTTCCGTTTCGACGCCCTCGGCGACAAGATTAAGTTTCAGGTTTTGCGCCATGCTGACGATGGCTCTGGCGATGGCCACGGCGTCCCGGTCTTCGGGAAGATTGGTGACGAACGTGCGGTCAATCTTGATGGTGTCGATGGGAAAGCGGGTGAGATAGCTCAACGAAGAATACCCGGTGCCGAAGTCATCGATGGCGAGACGCAAGCCCATATCCTTCAAGGTGCTGAAAACGCGGATGGTTTCATCGGCGTTCTCCATCAACATGCTTTCCGTTATTTCCAGGTCCAGGTTATCGGCGTTCATCCCCGTTTCAGCCAGGATATTGGAAACCTGATCGATAAGGTTTTTTTGTTTGAACTGGTAGGCGGAAAGGTTGACCGCCAGATTTATGGCCGGCAGCCCTTCCTTGACCCATTTGACGCCTTGAGCGCAGGCGTTTCGCAACATCCACTCGCCGATATGGGCGATCAAACCGGTCTGCTCGGCCACGGGTATGAATTCCTCCGGCGAAACCATTCCCAAATCCATGCTGCGCCACCGCAAAAGCGCCTCGGCGCCGATAATGGCGTGGGTATCCATGTTGACTTTCGCCTGGTAATAAAGCTCCAGTTCGTCACGCTCCAAGGCGCGTCTGAGTCCGTTTTCGATGTCCATGCGGCGCAGGACATTGGCGCTGAGTTCCTCGGTGTAGAACTGGAGATTGTTTCGGCCGAGTCTTTTGGCGTGGTGAATGGCCGTATCCATGTTTTTCAAGAGGTCGGTGATGTTGTCGGCGTCGTCGGGGTAATAAACCAAGCCGATGCTGCCCGAGGCGTAAATTTCCTTGCCTTCCAAGGAGAAAGGCTGGGAAAGGCGCGCAAGCATCTTTCGGGCGATGTTCTCGGCTTCGGATTTACCCTTGATCCCGTCCAGGATTATGGTGAATTCGTCGCCACCGAGATGAGCCACCGTGTCGCCTTCGCGAACGCATTCAAGAAGCCTTCCCCCCGCCGCCTGCAAAACCAAATCGCCCATGGGCTGACCCAGGGCGTCATTGATTTTCTTGAAATCGTCCAGATCGGCGAACATAACGGCGGTTTTAAGGCCTTTGTCGTCGGTGCGGGCGACGGCCTTCTCCAGACGTTCGCGGAACAGGTTTCGGTTGGGCAAGCCGGTCAGGGGATCGCGGGTGGCCAAATAACGCAAGCGCTCTTCATTGCGTTTACGCTCGGTGATGTCGCGCACGACGCCGATGAAAAACCGGCGCTTGCCGCGGATATGCTCTGTAATTGAAATTTCGAGCGGAATCGCGTTCCCGTACTTGCTGAGGCCTTCAGCCTCGCGTCCCATGCCGATAACCTTGGCCGCGCCCGTCTTAAGATAAGTGGCGAGGTAGGCGTCGTGTTGGCTTGAATGAGGTTCGGGCATCAGTATGTTGATCTTCTTGCCGACAAGCTCCCCCGGCGAATAGCCGAAAATTGTCTCCGCCGCCGGGTTGGAGGATTCGATGACGCCGGTCTCATCGATGGTGATGATGCCGTCGGCCACCGTTTCCATGATATTGCGCAAACGCTCCTCGCGGGCGGCCACCTCCCTGGTCGAGCGGTTGCGCTCGGTGACGTCGCGGGCGATAAGCATCTCGGCGCTTTCCATGCCTTCCTCCTGATAAGGCAGGGCGGCCATTTCAACCTCGACCTCGCGGCCTTCGGCGGACACCAGTTTTATTGAGACGCGCCGTTGTTCGCTAACCAAACCGTCAAGGCCGCCCTCGAAGATTCCGCGGTAGAGCGGATGCACGAAATCAACAAAGTTGCGCCCGATGAGAACGTCCGCCGGCCAAACGCCCAGCATATTGGCCCCGGCGGGGTTCATGAGGACGATCTTGCCGTCGCGGCAGACGCTGATAAGGTCGGGGGCCAATTCAATCAGGTGCCGGTAGTCCTTTCCCGTCTTCTTGATGGACTCGAAGCGTTTGCGGTCCAGCATGTCGTTGAGATTGACGAGCATGGCCTGACCTTCCTTGCAGATGTCCTCGGCGTACTCTCTGTATTGAGGATTGGCCATGGGTCCCAGCATTTCCCCCCGCATCATGTCGGCGAAGCCGATGATGGTGTTCAAGGGCGTGCGCATTTCATGGCTGAGCGACGCCAGAATGGACATATTGGCGCGGTTGGCGGCCTCGATCTGCTCTCTCTCTTCGTTGAGGATTTTCTCCCGAATTTCCTCGGCGGTGCAGTCAAAAGCCATAATTGCGACGTCGTCGCCCCGGGGGATGGCTGTTATGCGAATCCGCATCAGCTCTTCGCCGATGCGCAAGGTCTGTTCAAAGTTTTCGGGCTTTCCGGACTTCACCACATCCGCCAGCCGCCCCACCAACCCGTCCTCACGGCTGAACGGCAGAACCTTGAGAAGCCTTCGCCCAACCACGCGGCCGGGCAATCCGAAGAGCTTCTTGCCCGGAGAATTGCTTTTCACGAAGACGAAATCGACGATGTGGTTTTTCTTGTCGCCGTAAAAATGCGCAACACCCTTGAGCGCCAGATTGTTGGATTCGGTGGCGCCTGAGGTGAAGATGATTTCCTTCGCCTTGGCGCCGATAAGGTCGGC
>CAJXGZ010000228.1 GCA_913053795.1 uncultured Rhodospirillales bacterium
TATTTCCTCTAATGTGGAAGACATTGCAACTTACATAAAATCAACGAATAAGTGAAGCCATGCAAGATCAGTTTCCTAACATTTTCGATGATCTTCGATTTTCAAGGTGCTCTGGAAATATAGGATACGGGGAAAATCGTCAATTACTTGCTTCATGTTTGGCGATCACAATCTTGCAATGGGTTGAAACAATTAATCGGCGAAAATAGGCCATTAATCCACTTTTGCTTTCTTGGCGCGCACATTATAAGCGTGTTTCGTCCCCCATTTTTTTACAAATTCGATCAACTCCTTGCCAGGCTTGGCGGGCAGTTTAACCTGAAGCTTGACATAGTGGTCGCCACGCTTCTTACCATCGCGCGCCACTCCCTTGCCCTTGAGGCGAAGCATGGAGCCGGTGTTGGAGCCCGCGGGCACAGTCACCGACAACAATCCGTCGATGGTGGGGGCCTCGACCTTGCCGCCAAGCACCGCTTCGGGCAGGGTTATGGCCAATTCCGAGTGGATGTCGTCGCCCTGGCGCCGGAATCTCTTGTCGGGCTCCACCAGTATGGTCACCAAGGCGTCGCCCGCCTGGTCGCCAATGCCGGGCATTCCCTGGCCCTTCAGGCGCAACGTCTGGCCGTCTTTCGTTCCCGGCGGAACCCGCACGTCCAGGCGTTTGCCGTTGGTCATGCTGACGCGTTTCGTTACGCCGCGGACAGCCTCGCGGAAGCCCACCTTGAGCGTGTATGAGACATTGGCGCCGGGCGCCTTGGCGCCGGATTTCTCCCTTGCGGCCCGCTTCTTGAAGAAGCTCTCAAAAGGATTTTTCGCGCCGCTCCTGGGGCCGCTTCTGGAACGCGCCCGCCTTCGCTTGGCGCCGCTGGCGTCGATCTCGCCTCTGTCATATTGCGCCCGCTTTTCGGGATGGGACAGCAGGTCGTACGCCGCGGAAAGCTCCTTGAAGTCATCCTCGGCCCAGGGATTCTTGGGGTCGCTGTCAGGGTGAAGTTCGCGCGCCAACTTGCGATAGGCTTTCTTGATTTCGTCCTGATCGACGTTTGGGGAAACGCCAAGAATTTTATAGGGATCTTTCATATTGAGAGCCTATCCGGGGATGCTTATGGGGTAATATTACAACCTCTCAACTTACCCAGCAAGAAACGTGCCGCCCCGCCCGGCGAGGCGGGGGGCGCGTTGTCTCATTCGGCCGATCGCTCAAGACTATTGGGTTATCTTCCACGAGCCGTCAGGCTGCCTGCAGGCGGTGCCCTTGCTGGTTTCGCTCTTGCCTTCGACGTAGATGGTGCTTTCGTATTCACGGCAATTCGCGCCGCGCGCCGTCTGGTAGGTGCGGGTCGGCGTGATGGTTCCCGAATTGCCGGAGTCGGGGTTGCGCCATGTCGAGGTGGCGCCGGTCCTGGTGGTTTCGAACGATTGCTGGGCGTTTCGATTGGCGTACATCCTGTCGGCGTCGTCCAGGGACCTGCCGATTGAGCCGCCCGCGAGACCGCCGGCAAGAGCGCCGATTGCGATGGCCGCCATCTGGCCTTTGCCGCTGCCGATTTGCGATCCGGCAAGTGCGCCCAGTCCGGCGCCGAGCAAGGTGCCGCCGGTCTGTTTCGGGTTGTTCGACATATCCTGACACGAAGCAAGCAGGACAGCGACGAGCATGAGAGACGTTAAACGGGGGAAATTCATATCTGCATACCTTCGATGATCAGTTTCTTGACAAAATACCGGAGCGGACATTCCTTTATATAATATGGTACACAAACCAAAACACTTCACATGCGCTGGGCAAGGAAAGCCAGTCCGTAAACTTATTATAATTATATCGCAAACCCTACTCAAGGTGTTAACATAAAATGTCTTTTTCCGCCGATCAGGACCCGATCACGCTGTTCAAGGAATGGTTCGCCGAGGCGGAGCGCTCCGAGCCCATTAACCCGGACGCCATGACTCTTGCCACCGCAACGCCTTCGGGCGCGCCATCTGTGCGCATGATTTTGCTTAAACGCGTGGACCAGCGCGGGTTCGCCTTTTACACCAACCTCGGAAGCCGGAAAGCGGATGAGCTTCGCGCCAACCCTCGCGCCGCGCTGTGCTTCTATTGGAAGTCCCTCGGCCGCCAAGTGCGCGTGGAGGGATCGGTCGAAAGCGTGGACGACGCCGAAGCCGACGCCTATTTCGCCACCAGGCCGCGCCTCAACCAGATCGGAGCCTGGGCGTCAAAGCAATCACAACCCTTGAAGGGACGCTTTGATCTGGAAAAACGGGTGGCCAAGCTCACCGCCAAATTCAACGCCGGAGAAATCCCCCGTCCCGATTTTTGGTCGGGGTTCAACGTAATCCCGGAAAACATTGAGTTTTGGTGGGAACATGCGTTTCGCCTTCATGACCGGGTGATTTATTATCGGGAGAACGACGGCTGGAAGATGGAGCGCCTGTACCCTTGAAAAAGACAACCCTAACGCCGGAAGACTCCGGGAGGCTCATGCGTCTGGCCACCTACGCCTCCATATCCGTGGCCGGGACGCTCATCGCCGTCAAATTGGGCGCATGGCTGGCCACCGAATCCGTCAGCCTGCTCTCAACGCTGCTGGATTCCCTCTTGGACGCCGGGGCGTCCTTGATCAACCTGCTCGCCGTGCGCCGCGCCCTGGAACCGGCTGACAAAGCTCACCGCTTCGGTCACGGCAAGGCGGAGCCCCTGTCGGGATTGGCGCAATCCGGCTTTATCTGCGGCTCCGCGGCGATCCTTGTGATCCAGGCGGGAGACCGTTTTTTACACCCAAGACCCATACAAAACACCGATATCGGCTACGTCGTGATGGTTTTCGCCATCGTCCTCACCATCGGTTTGCTCATCTTCCAGAAATACGTTGTGCGAAAGACGGGATCCATCGCCATCAGCAGCGATTCACTGCATTACCAAACCGACGTGTTGATTAATCTCAGCGTTATTCTTTCGCTGTTTCTGACGTCCGAGATGGGATGGACGTCGGCCGATCCCCTGTTCGCCATCGCCATCGCCGTTTATATCGTTTTCAGCGCCCGGAAGATCTGGCGCAGAGCGCTGAACCTACTGATGGACCGTGAACTGCCCGAGGAAGACCGCCGGCGAATCGAGGAAATCGCCCTCAGCCATCCCGGGGTGCGCGGCATGCATGATCTGCGAACCCGTTCCTCGGGAGCGCGGGCGTTCATCCAGCTCCACCTGGAGCTGAACGGGAGCATCTCCCTCAACGAGGCCCACGAAATCGCTGAGGCGGTCATGTATAAGCTCGAGGCCGCCTTTCCCAACGCCGAGGTCATCATCCATGAAGACCCGGAAGGCGTCATGGAAAAACGGGCGGTGTTCCATTAAGGCGGTTTGTTCCATTAAGAGCCTATCCGAACAACTAGAGGTGATTGTGATGAGACGAAATCAGGAAGGCCGCCGGGGGGCCACCGGGGGGCGTCCCCCCGATTTTAAATGCGGGGGACGCCCCCGCGGCCCCCGGGCGTCTCTAGTTGTTTGGATAGGCTCTTAGGCGGTTTTAAGGATTTGTCCATGACCGTCGGAGATCAAGACGAAGCCATAAGGTTTTTGTCCAGCCCCGAAGCCTATGGCGGCGGCGCAACAAACGTCGACAGGGTGGAGACCTACATCTCCGTTGTCTTCCTGGCCGGCGGGCGGGCGTTCAAGCTCAAGCGCGCGGTCCGCTTTTCCTACTTGGATTTTTCGACGCCCCAGTTGCGCCGCGCCGCTTGCCAGGCCGAAGTCGCCATAAACCGCCGCACCGCGCCCGACCTTTACAAGGGCGTTGTCGCCCTGACCCGCCGCCAAGACGGAGGCCTGGAGCTGGGCGGCGGCGGCGAAGCCGTCGATTGGCTGGTGGAAATGGCCCGCTTCGACAAGAGCGCCTTGCTCGACCGCTTGGCGCGGCGCGGCGAACTCAACCGGCGCATGGTGGAGGATTTGGCCGACGCCATCGCCCGTTTCCACCAACAGGCCGGGGAACGGCCCGGAGAAGACGGAACGACGGGACTGGCCGCCACCATCGACGGCAACTCAGAACGATTGGCGGATTGCGCAAAAGGCGTTCTAGACCCGCAAAAAATCGCGCGCCTGACGGAGCAATCGCGGCGGCAGCTGGAGCGGCGAGGACCGCTTCTTAATGCGCGCGCCCGCGAAGGCCGCGTCAGGCGGTGCCACGGCG
>CAJXGZ010000229.1 GCA_913053795.1 uncultured Rhodospirillales bacterium
ACCCAGGTTGTGCTGGAGTTACGCTGGCCGCGCACGCTGGCGGCCTTCAGCACCGGCGCATTGCTGGCACTCGCCGGTGGTTTAATGCAGGTATTACTGCGCAATCCGCTGGCCGACCCCTATGTGCTCGGGGTCTCCGGCGGCGCTGCCACCGGGGCGCTGCTTGCGCTGCTGGCCGGGCTGAGCACCACCGCCGCCACCGGTACGGCCTTTGCCGGCGCACTGATAAGCACCCTGATCGTATTCGTACTGGCCCACGGGCGCGGCAGTTGGGCGCCTACGCGTCTGCTGCTCACCGGCGTGGTCATGGCCGCCGGGTGGGGCGCCGTAATCAGTCTGCTGCTGGTACTCAGTCCCGACACCACCTTGCGCAGCATGTTGTTCTGGATGATGGGCGATCTTGCCTATCGGTCGGCCTGGGTGATGCCGTTGATCGTACTCACAGCTACCCTTGCACTGACCCTGCCTTATGCACGCACCCTCAATGTATTGGCTCGTGGCGATGTCTCGGCCCGCGCGCTCGGGGTCCCGGTGCGCACGGTGAACGTCGGCATCTACCTCATCGCTTCGCTGATTACGGCCGTGGCCGTAGTGGAGGCCGGTACCATCGGTTTCGTCGGCCTGATCGTACCGCACATGGTGCGCCTTGCGGGCGGCTCCGACCATCGCCTGGTGCTGCCCGGAGCCGCCCTGGGCGGCGGCTTGCTGTTGACGGTCGCCGATCTGATCGCCCGCTCGGTAGCCGCCCCACGCGCCTTGCCGGTGGGGGTAATCACGGCGGCTATCGGCGTGCCTGTATTCCTGTATCTGCTGCTGCGCACGCGTGCACCGCGATGAGCGAGCTGCTGACAACGCGCGGACTGGGCGTTACCCGCGGCGAACGACGCCTGATCGAGGGACTCGACCTCACCCTCGCTCCCGGCGAGCTGGTCGCCGTGGTCGGGCCCAACGGAGCGGGTAAATCGAGCCTGCTCGCAACACTTGCCGGCCTGTTCCCGCCCGCCACCGGTGAAATCCGTGTGGAGGGTGCCGTACTCGATCGCCTGCCGCGGCGCACGGTGGCCCGTCGGCTGGGATTCCTGGCCCAGGACAGCGACGACCCTTATCCGGCCTCGGTGCTGGAAACCGTGCTCATAGGACGCCATCCGCACATCGACTTCTGGCGCTGGGAATCGGCGGCCGACCGGAGCCGGGCGCGCAAGGCCCTGCGGGCCATGGGCCTGGAGGCCACCGCCGCACAATCAGTGGCCACCCTGTCCGGCGGCGAGCGCCGGCGCCTGGCAATCGCCACCCTACTCGCCCAGGCACCCCGCATCTACCTGCTCGACGAACCCCTGGAGGCACTCGACCTGGCCTTTCGGATGCGCCTGCTGCGCCTGCTGGGACACCTGGCCGCCCTCGGCGGCGTGGGCGTGATATTCAGCCTGCACGACCTGTCACTCGCGGCCCGGCATGCCGATCGTGTCATTGTGCTCGACGGCCACGGTACCGCGACCCTGGGCACACCCGCCAGGGTGCTCGAACCCGCACGACTGAGTGCGATTTACGGCTGCCGCATCCGGTGCATCATGGTCGACACCACCCCGTTCTATGTGGCGGATTGACCCGCCGGTACATCGTCCCGCCGGCGTTTGTAAGGGCCAAAGGAAAGGCGGACCGAAGTCCGCCTTTCGCCTGCCATCGAATGAACGCCGCGCCTAGCGCCGACGGCGCAGGGCCGGCAATCCCGCCAGGGCCAGCAGTCCGGTCGCCACGAAGGGCAGACGCTGATAAAGGCACAGGATGCAGGGCTCCAGGCCGAACGCGTACTCAGCGATGTAGGCCGCGCCAAGGGCGGCGACGCTGGCGGCGAGGATGGCCAGCGGGATATAGCGCGGCGCCGTGTCGGGGTTCGCAAACATCAGACAAAGACCTTGATCAAGACGAATCCGGCGGCCAGCAAAATGCAGAACAACACCGCCAGGGCGTTCAGGTGTTTCTCGATGAAAACGCGGATCGGCGCCCCGAAACGCCACAGCAGCCCGGCGACCACGAAGAATCTTACCCCCCTGGCCAGGATGGAGGAAACGATAAAAATGGGAACGCTGAGGGCGGTGACGCCGCTGAGGATGGTGATCACCTTGTAGGGAAAGGGCGTGACGCCGGCGATGAACACCGCCCATGCGCCCCAATTGTTGTAGTAGTCCTTGAAGGCGCCGAACTTGGCGTCATAGCCGTACATCTCCAGCAGGGGGCGGCCCACCTGCTCGTACAGGAAATAACCGATGCCGTAGCCCGCCATGCCGCCGAGAACCGAGGCCACGGTGCAGACCCCGGCGATCCGCCAGGCCTTGTCCCGCGCCGCCAGCACCATGGGGATGATCAGGATGTCCGGCGGGATGGGAAACACCGAGCTTTCGACGAACGACACCAGGGCCAACACCCAAAGGGCGTGAGGGTGATCGGCGAGCGACAGGGTCCAATCGTAAAGACGTCTCAGCACGGGCGATTCCTTCTTGGATTCCGGCTTTGATTGCGGCGTAAAAGGGGAGGGAGTTCTTAGCAGCCGAAGCGCCCCGGGGCAACCGGGGGCAAGCGGCCGATGAACATATTGACCGGCCAGATGCTTGACCGGCTGGGCGCGCCGTCTATGATGTCGGCGCTTTGCCACACGCATGCGGGCGTGGCGGAATTGGTAGACGCGCTGGACTCAAAATCCAGTTCTGGCGACAGAGTGTCGGTTCGAGTCCGACCGCCCGCACCATAATCTTTTTCTGGAAAATCATCTTCGCCATGTCCGCTTGTAGTGAATTTTCGGTCATGTGAAGGGAGATAGCCGCTTCACGATACATTTCCCGCCGGATAGAGCCATCGAAAAATAGCCTTCACTTTAAACCGCCTTCAATGTTCGGTTCGGGTCAAAATCAGCGGTTCAACACGGTTATTTCGATTTTTCGAAAATTTGTGACGCCGTCGATGAAAATTTCTTTCTCTAGTGGTGGGATATTGGTAATATCGCCAAGGATTTGATGATTACATGGGAAATGCCGGTCACCATGAATGAGCTTGACCATCTACGCGGACAATTGAATTTCGCTCAAGAGGAAATTAAGTACCTGGAGGAGCGGTCCGAGGAACATTCCTTCCTTCCCATAACGAATCAACGCGGCCTGACAAGGGAGCTGAAACGCGTTATCAGCCACTCGGAACAGACCAAAACAGTCAACAGTTTCCTCTGCATCTACATCAAGAACATCTGCGATATCCGGTGCCAGTACGGCCGCAGGGCGGCGAGAGCGGCGCTGATCCGCGCCGTTGAGATCATCTCTGAAAATATCCTCGAAAGCGATATTATCGGCAGCCTCGGCGGCGCCGACATTGGCGTTATCCTCACCGTCGCCGGCAAGGAGGAAGCCGAGAAAAAGTCCAAGCAACTCATCAAGGCTCTGGAAAACAAGAACGAGCGCCTTCAACTTCAAGCGGCCACGGGAATTTACGTCCTAAGGGAAGGCGAAAGCGCCAGCAGATTTATCGACGACGCCGACATCGATCTCAGCACCATCGAAAGGGAGCGTCTGGGAAAATTCCGCAAGCGCGCCGGCAAAAGCCGAAGGTCCGTAAGGGGCCGCCGGAAAGAGGATGCTTCAGAAGACGATATCGATTAAAACGCGTTACTCTCGCTCCTCGCGCCGATTCTCCAGCAGGGCCTTGTTATAGGCGGCCATGACGCGGCTTTCTCCGATGATTGCTTTTTGGCGTTCTTACCCATGAGCATGGTTCTTCCGTAAGGTTGCGCTCCATTCGCGTTCTCGATCACAGAAAGGAAATTGAGCGATGGAAATAGTGGGCAGTAAAGCGAAGAAGCACTTCAACCTGAAAGAAGCTGAGGAATTTAGAGAGAAATTCTTTTTGCGCAAACGCCTCTTCGAAATGTCTGACATGCACTTCAACATTTACTGTATTGCGGCCGGACAAGAAAACCCGTTGCACCGCCATCCCGGCAGCGATGAAATTCTTTATTTCGTTGAAGGAACGGGGGAGTGCGTTTGCGGCGAGGAAACCTACGATGTGAAGACGGGTGACTTGGTGTTTGTTCCCAAAGATGCGCCACACGCAATCCGCAACACACATAAATCCGAGAACATGGTCTGCATCTTGGCGCAGTCTCCTCTACCCTGCGTCCATGTGGCGGTTTAA
>CAJXGZ010000230.1 GCA_913053795.1 uncultured Rhodospirillales bacterium
TTCCAATATCTTGGACGTTAGGGCGTCCAGATCGAGGGGCCCCGCCGCCGCCAACATCGCTTGCTCTTGATGGTCTTCAGACCCTGTATTGGTAAGGGCCGTATCCGCCAGGGCCGCCGATAGCAGCGCCGCGGAAATAACGCCAAGGATTGCCGTATGAGGCTTTAATTGCATCATTCTTATCTCCTTAGAAAGAAGCCGGATTAACCCGGTCCTTTGGGCTTGCGCCGTCTGGTCCGGTTCCATTCCTTACCCCTGTTTTTTGCAAGATATGCGCCATCAAGGTAGAATAGCGCCGTACAAAACCTTATCGGGGACGGGCGCCATGGATTTAGACGACTCGCCGCCCGAAGACCGGGCGCAAAAAGCCAGAATCGTCAGGCTGACCGGGTTCGTCACGTTGCCGATTATCGCTTTCGGGGCTTGGCTGGCGTTTTTTCATCCCGGCCTTATGGGCGATCCCCTTGATTCCTTCCTGGGCTGGGCGCTTATCGCCGTCAGCATTTTGGAAATCGCCTGTGTCTATTGGCTGGCCGCGCGAATCGAAAAACAAGAGGGCGATGATGAACAGGCGCCCTAGCCTCCCTTGGGATCGCGTTTAATCGTCGTCAGGGGGCGGGTTGAGGCGGAACGCAGTATTTATCCCGGGTTTATCCCGAGTTTATCCCGATATTTCTCAAAGTGGGTACTAGACCTCGCTAGCTTTTCGCGTTAAACCCAAGCACTTTTTTTCATCAACACTCGGGGGATACCACTATGAATAAATCCGAACTTGCCGGTGCGGTCGCCGCGGCCGCTGGCATCTCCAAAGCCAGCGCCGCTGACGCTGTTGACGCGACTTTTGACGCCATCACCAGCGCCCTTAGGTCCGGCAACGAGGTTCGCCTCACCGGGTTTGGCAGCTTTAGCGTCGCCAACAGGGCCGCACGCCAAGGCCGCAACCCCCAGACCGGCGCGGTCATTCAGATTGCCGCCTCCAAGCAGCCCAAGTTCAAGGCGGGCAAAGGCTTGAAGGAAGCGGTGAACTAACGGCGGAAAACGGTTTTACTGATTTTAAGGCCCCTCTGACTGTTCGGTCGGAGGGGCTTTTTATTATTCTTTGGGGCCGTAAGGCCACAAAATATAGCGTTATTACGCAAAGCCATTAGAATATCTTGTGTCTGGCGCAAAAAATTGTGCTAGAAATATAACCTGGAAATTAAATTTGAGATTGCGGATGGCGCCAATGAATCGTTGGTTGCTGCTTTTTGCCGTCTTGGGAATCGTGGTGGCGGCAAGGCCGGCGTCGCCTCTGGCGGAGGATGAGTCTTCACCGGAGCGTCCAGAGGGCCTTGAAGGCGCGCTTGCCGAACAGGAGAAGGCCATTGAAAGCCGGTCTTCGTCCCCACCTTTCATGGAAAAAATAGAGCCCGTGCGGGCGGTTTTGGCCGTGCCGGAGCCTTTCATGGCGTCGCCCGGCCAAACCAGGGCCAAGTGCCCCGCCTTTCCGAGAATTCCGTGGTGGAAGAACGACACCCACAGGAAAGCGATTCGTTACGTGAATTCAAGATATGGCGGCGATTGGAACGCCTACGCCGCCAAGTGGAAAAAGTATCTGGACAAGGTCGCCGATGCTTTCGTTAAAGGTAAAAAGGCCTTTATCAGGAAGGCGAACGTAACGCTCAAGGGTGAGGACTACATTGATTACATCAATAAAATCGAAAAGCGAATATCCGTGATCCGCTGCCTCGCCCGCAAGGACGTCCCGGCGCGGCGATGAGTGAAAAGCTTCCCGTTTCCCACGCCTTCGTCCGCTTCGCCAAATAGGTCCCAAGAGCTTTTCTTACTTGGCGAATTCGGCGCCTTTTTCCTCGAGAAGTTTTTTCAGCTCGCCGTTTTCATGCATTTCACGGACGATGTCGCAGCCGCCGATGAACTCGCCCTTGACGTAGAGCTGGGGGATGGTGGGCCAGTTGGAGAACGCCTTGACGCCTTCGCGAATCTCCATGTCGGTCAGCACGTCGACGCCCTTGAACTTGACGTTTGTTTCGGCGAGGACCTGCACCACGGCGGCGGAGAAGCCGCATTGAGGAAACATGGGCGAGCCCTTCATGAACAACAGTACGGGGTTTTCGTCGATGGCCGCCTGGATGCGCGCGAAGACGGGGTTGTCATTCATTTTATGTCCTTTCTTGGCATATTATTTCCTTTCTTGGAATGAGGTTTAAGTTTCTTCGGCGCTTGTTTGCAGGGCCAGGGCGTGAAGTTCGCCGCCCATTTTCCCTTGCAGGGCCTGATAAACCATTTGGTGTTGCTGGATGCGGGTTTTGCCTTCGAATTGGCTGGAAACCACCTGGGCGGCGTAATGGTCGCCGTCGCCGCGCAGGTCCTCGATGGAGACCTTGGCGTCGGGGATGGCTTTGATGATCAGCCGTTCGATTTCGCTCGCCTCCATCGCCATTGTTAAAGTCCGCCTCTATTCCATGTAGCCGGGCAGCCAATTTTCGTGAATGTCCTTCAATTCCGCCACGGATATGGCGTCTGATCCGTTGATAGTCAACCTCTCTCCAAGCGTGGTCCCGATCTCAAGCGCCGGAACGCCGGCGTTTTTCGCCCTCTCCAGGACCTGACGCGCATTGACGGCGCACAACAGGTAGCGTCCCTGGTCCTCGCCGAACAGCCAGGCGTTTCCTTCTGGGGTCTCGATGTCCGCGCCGATGTTTCCGGCCATGGCCATTTCCGCCAGGGCCACCAGAAGGCCGCCGCCTGAAATGTCGTGGCAGGCGGTGACGCCGCCCTCGCCGATCAATTGCCGGACAAAGTCGCCGTTGCGCCGCTCGGCCTCAAGGTCCACGGGCGGCGGCGGGCCTTCCTCGCGGCCTTCGACTTCGCTGAGATAGAGCGAGGCGCCCATGTGGCCCGTTGTTTCTCCGATCAGAATTACGGCTTGCCCTTGGTCCTTGAAATCAAGAGAGACGGCCTTGCCCGCGTCGGTCAGAAGCCCGACGCCGCCGATGGCCGGGGTCGGCGGGATGGCCTTGCCGTTGGTCTCGTTGTAAAGGGAGACGTTGCCCGAAACCACCGGGTAATCCAGCGCGTTGCAGGCCTCGCGCATGCCCTCGATGCAGCCCACGAACTGGCCCATGATCTCCGGCCTTTCCGGATTGCCGAAGTTCATGCAGTCGGTGATGGCCAGCGGCTTGGCTCCCACCGCAGTGATGTTGCGCCAGGTCTCGGCCACCGCCTGCTTGCCGCCCTCAATGGGGTCGGCGCGGCAATAGCGCGGCGTGCAATCGGTGGCCATGGCCAGGGCCTTGTTGGTTCCGTGGATGCGCGTAACGCCTGCGTCGCCGCCGGGGCGGTGAACGGTGTCGGCCATGACCATGTGGTCGTACTGCTCCCAGATCCAGCGCTTGGAGGCCAGATCGGGGCAGCCGATGAGGGTTTTCAGCGCCGCCGCCGGGTCCCGGCTTTCTTTGATGGCGACGGGGTTTTGTTTGGGTGTCGGCGTCCACGGGCGGTCGTATTCGGGGGAGGCCTCGGCCAAGGGGTCGATGGGAAGGTCGGCCTGCAATTCGCCGTTCATCATCAGCACCATGCGTCCGGTGTCGGTGAGGCGGCCGACGACGGCGAAGTCCAGCTCCCATTTCTCGAAGATGGCGCGGGCCAGGTCTTCTTTTTCGGGGTCAAGGACCATCAGCATGCGCTCTTGGCTTTCAGACAGCATGAGTTCGTAGGCGGTCATGCCGTCCTCGCGCATGGGCACCTTGTCGAGATCCAGCTCCACCCCCATGCCGCCCTTAGAGGCCATCTCGAAGGACGAAGACGTCAGCCCCGCCGCTCCCATGTCCTGAATGCCGATGATGGCGTCGGTGGCCATCAGCTCCATGCAGGCCTCGATCAAAAGCTTTTCGGTGAAGGGGTCGCCGACCTGCACGGTGGGGCGTTTTTCCTCCGAGTCCTCGTTAAACTCGGTGGAGGCCATGGTGGCGCCGTGGATGCCGTCCCGCCCCGTCTTGGAGCCGACGTAGATGACCGGGTTGCCGACGCCGGCGGCCGCCGAATAGAAAATCTTGTCGGTCTCGGCCAGTCCCACGGTCATGGCGTTGACCAGGATGTTGCCGTCATAGGATTCGTGGAAATCGCACTCGCCGC
>CAJXGZ010000231.1 GCA_913053795.1 uncultured Rhodospirillales bacterium
GATCCGGACGTCGAGCATTTCCTCGAATCCCAGCGTGAGAAGGGGGGCTTGGACTCCCTGGTTGAGTTGATCGACAAGGTCAAGGATTACCGGGTGCTGATTGTCGGCGACGCTATTCTTGACGACTACAAATACGTTTCGGCCATTGGCAAATCGCCTAAGGAGCACATCATCGCGACGCTGTTCGGCAAGCGCGAGGTGTTCGCCGGCGGCGTCTTCGCCGCCGCCAACCATATGGCTGATTTCTGCAAGGAAGTGGAAATCGTCACCACCATCGGCCGCGACTGCGAATACGAGAAGGTTATAATCAATTCACTCAGAAAGAACGTGCGCCTGCGCGCCTTCCGCCGCGCCGATATGCCGACCACCCGCAAAACCCGCTTCATTGACCATAGCTATATGCGCAAGCTGTTCGAGGTCTATTACATGGACGATACGCCGACCTCGCGGGAGATGGAGGAGGAAATCGACAAAATAATAGATGACCGCGCCGCCGAGTTTGATTTGGTGGTCGTCACCGATTTCGGACATGGGCTGATCACGCCGTCCATGGTTGGAACCTTGCGGCGCGCCTCCAAGTTCCTGGCGGTGAACACCCAGTCCAACAGCGCCAACACCGGCTACAACCTGATCACCAAATATCCGTCCGCCGATTACATCTGCATCGACGCGCCCGAGGCGCGGCTCGCCGTCACCGACCGCTTTAGCGACATTGAAGGCATCGCCAGCGAGATCCTTCCCGAGCGCGTGGATTGCCCCAAAATCGTCATCACCCACGGCGCTCACGGCTGTGTTGGCTTTGAAAAGGGGAAAGGAATGGTCCGGGTCCCCGCCTTCACCAAGACGGTCGTCGATACGGTGGGCGCCGGCGACGCCTTTTTCACGGTCAGCGCGCCCTTGGTCGCCGCCGGAGGCAGCATGGATCAGATCGCCTTCGTCGGCAACGCCGCCGGCGCTATGAAGGTGGGCATTATCGGCCATCGCCGCTCCATCGAGAGGGCGCCGCTGATCAAGTTCCTGACAACCCTTTTGAAATAGAGGTCCTAAGTGCTTCCTTCCATAAAAAGCGTTCTAGTAACGGGCGGGGCGGGCTATGTGGGGTCATCCCTAAGCTGTTGTCTTCAGGCAAGCGGACAGTCGTGCTCGACCTCTATATTTACGGCGAGGACGTTTTCGCCGACTACCGCATTGACCCCAATCTGGTGGAGATCAAGGGCGATATGCGCGATTTGCCGACGGTGGAGCGCGCCCTAGAGGGGGTGGACGCGGTGATTCATCTGGCCTGCATCTCCAACGATCCGTCCTACGACCTTGACCCGGAACTCGGAAAGTCCATCAACTTCGACTGCTTCAGGCCCTTGGTCCAAGCCGCCAAGCGGGCCGGGGTCAAACAGTTTATCTACGCCTCGTCCTCCAGCGTCTATGGCGTCAAGGAAGAGGAAAACGTCACCGAGGATTTGCCCCTGGAGCCCCTTACCGACTACTCCAAATTCAAGGTCCAATGCGAGGAGGTGCTGGAAGAAGAGCGCGAACCCGGTTTCGTCACCGTCACCTTGCGTCCCTCCACGGTGTGCGGCTACGCCCCCCGGCTGCGCCTTGACCTCACCGTCAACATCCTCACCAACCACGCCATAAACAACCACAAGATCACCGTCTTCGGCGGTGCGCAGAAGCGCCCCAACATTCATATCGAAGATATGACGGACCTGTATTTGCATGTGCTGGCGTTGCCCGACGACGTGGTTGACGGCAAAATTTTCAACGCCGGCTGGGAGAACTTCTCGGTCATGAGCATCGCCGAGATGGTGCGCGACGCCTTAGGCATGGACGTGGAGATCGTGGTGACGCCGTCCGACGACAACCGCTCCTACCACGTTTCCTCGGAAAAGATGCGCCGCGAGCTTGGCTTCCAGCCCCGTTTCAACATCGCCGACGCGGCGCGGGACCTGAAGCGGGCCTTCGGCGCCGGCAAAATCCCCAATCCCATGGACGATCCCCTCTACTACAACATCAAAACCATGCAGAATCTGGGAATGAAGTAGATGAGCGAAGAGCACGCCCGAGAGTTCCTGGAGCGCCTTTACCGGGACCTTCTGCGCGTGCGCATGGTGGAGGAGGAAATCGCCGCCCGCTATGGCGAGAAGGAAATGCGCTGCCCGGTGCACCTTTCGGTGGGACAGGAAGGCGCCGCCGTCGGCGCCTGCGCCGCCCTTGAGCGTGACGACGTTATCCTCTCCACCCACCGCTCCCACGCCCATTATCTGGCCAAGGGGGGCGATCTCAAGGCCATGCTCGCCGAGATCTACGGCAAGGAGGCCGGATGCTGCGGCGGCCGCGGCGGCTCCATGCATCTGGTGGACGCCGCCGCCGGCGTTCTGGGGGCCTTGCCGATCGTCGGCGGCTCCATCCCCATCGGCGTCGGCGCCGCCTTCACCTTCCGCAACCAGGGGAGCTCCCGGGTTTCAATGGTTTTCTTCGGCGACGCCGCGGTCGAGGAGGGGGCCTTCCACGAAAGCGTCAATTTCGCCGCCGTTCACAAGCTCCCTGTAATTTTCGTCTGCGAGAACAACCTCTATTCCGTCTTTACTCCCTACGCCATGCGCCAGCCGCAAAGGCCGATCACCGATTTGGCCGGAGCCCACGGCGTCAAGGTCCAATCCGGCAACGGCAACGACGTGCTGGAAACCTACCGGCTGGCGCGCGAGGCGGTTCAGCGGGCGCGGGCCGGCGAAGGCCCCACTTTCCTCGAGCTCGCCACCTACCGCTGGCTGGAGCATTGCGGCCCCAACTACGACAACGACCTGGGCTATCGCTCCCAAGAGGAGTTCGAAAGCTGGCGCGCCAACTGCCCGGTGGAGCAGCACCGCCGTCTGCTCGGGAAAATGGGCCTGCTCAGCGACGAGCAGGAAGCCGCCCTCAGGGAAGAAATCCTCGGCGAAATCAACGCCGCCTTCGACTTCGCCAAGGAAAGCCCGCTGCCGGATGCTAAAACGGCGGGGGATCACGTTTATGCCTGAACGCATCCTGACTTACGTGGAAGCCGTGCGCGAGGCCTTCGACATATGTCTGGAGCGCGACGCGAACGTTTACCTCATGGGCGAGGGAGTCGCCGACCTCAAGGGCGTATTCGGAACCACCCTGGGGCTCTTGGAAAAATACGGTCCCGACCGGGTGGTGGAGACGCCGACGGCGGAAAACGGCATGACGGGGGTCGCCATCGGCTCCGCCCTCATGGGCCAGCGCCCGGTGATGATGCATCAAAGGGTGGATTTCTCCCTGCTGGCTTTCGATCAGATCGTCAACAACGCCGCCAACTGGCATTACATGTACGGCGGCAAGGGCGGCAATGTGCCCATCGTGATCCGCGTGGTTATCGGCCAGGGCTGGGGCCAGGGCGCCCAGCACGCCCAATGCCTTGAGCCTTTGTTCGCCCACATTCCCGGGCTGAAGGTGGTGATGCCGGCCACCGCCGGAGACGCCAAGGGCCTGATGATCGCCGCCATCGAGGACCCCAACCCGGTGATCTATATCGATCACCGCTGGCTGCACCACACCACCGGCCATGTTCCCGAAGGACATTACGCAAGCCCCATAAAAAGCGGCAGAGTGGCGCGCGGCGGCAAGGACGTCACCGTCGTCGCCACCTCCCATATGGTGATCCAAGCCTTGCGGGCGGCGGAGGTGCTGGCCGAGGCCGGATGCGAGCTTGAGGTCATCGACCTGATGGCGCCGAGGCCGCTGGACATGGGTTCCATCAATAAATCCGTGGCCAAGACCGGAAGGCTGGTGACCGTGGACACCGGCTGGCGCAGCTTCGGCGTCGGCGCTGAGATCGTGTCCCGCGTGGCGGAGTCCGGGCTTTCCGTCCTCAAGGCGGCGCCCAAACGCTTAGGCCTGCCCGATCACCCAACCCCTTCCAGCCGCGCCCTGGTCGTCGATTACTACCCCCGCGCCGAAACCATCATCCAAACCGTCGGCGCCATGATGGTCCTGGACATGAAAAAGGTTTCAAAAATCCAAACCCGCCTGTTCGCCGAGCGCGCCAAGCTGCCCATCGACATCCCGGACTCGTCGTTCACGGGGCCTTTTTAAGGCGGGGGCT
>CAJXGZ010000232.1 GCA_913053795.1 uncultured Rhodospirillales bacterium
GAGTCGTCAACCCCCCGGCCAAAAACAAGTATCGCCACTGGACCAACGCCAAAACCCCAAAAGACCCCGGCGCCTGGCTGAAGGACGCCAAACAATGCAAAGGCTCATGGTGGCCCGACTGGGACAAATGGATCAAGAAACACTCAGGCGGCAAGGACGTGAAGGCGCGGGTTCCCGGCGACGGAAAACTAAAGCCGCTTGAGGACGCCCCGGGGCCGTATGTAAAAGTGCGGGCGGACTAAGCCGCCCACGGATTGACGATGTTGAGCCCTGGGAACTGAAAATCTTTTGTATTGCGGGTGGCCAAATCCAAGCCGTGGCTTAGGGCGGTCGCCGCCAACAGGCTGTCTATGGCGGGGACGGAGCGGCCCATTTGGGCCAGCAGCGATCCCCAGCAATCGGCGACGGCGGCGTCGATGGGCAGGATGCGGTTCTCGAACCAGTTTGAAAGGCCGTGCTCCAACCACGGCTCAAGGCGCCGTCTTAAGGCGCCGTCTTTTAGACTCTCCACGCCTTTTCGGATTTCGCCGAGGGTAAGGGCGCTGATGTGGACGGTCTCCGGCGGCAAGCGATCAGCCCAGGCGACCACATTGGCGTCGGGGGAAGAGCGGGCCAATTCCGAAATCACGTTGGTATCGAGCAGATAACTCAAATATCCACGTCCCGCGCGGGAGAAACATCGCGCGCCAAATCAAGCTCGACGCCGGACAGAGGGGAGTCGCGCATGAACTCGGCCAAGGACGGCTTGGGGACGTTCATGCGGTCGAAGTCCTCCTTGGAGACGACCACCGCTTGCGCCTCTCCACGCACGGTGATGGTCTGTACGCCCTCGGCGACCGCCTTGCGCACCACCTCGCTGAGCCGCGCCTTCGCTTCCTGCAATTGCCATACTTTCATGGCCACGCCCCTTCAAACTAGTCTGACTAGTCAGATTATAGCATGAAGCAAGGGTGATTTCCAGGGGAAAGAACAAGGCGCCAGTCATCCCCCTACTCAACCGCCACCAGGGCCGCGGCGAAGGCGCGGTCTTCGGCGAGCAGGATGTTTGATGTGCGGCAGGCGGCGCCGGTGTCCATCCATTCAAGGGCGGCGCCCAGCGCCTTGAGGCCCTCACGCAGGCCGGCGGGCGGGGGCAGGAAATCGGGGCCGCAGCCGATCAGCATAATTTCCGCTTCACTGTCCGTGGCGTCCTTCAAAGAGTCCAGGGTGATGTCTTCGGGCTTGTTGACCGGCCACCCTATGACGCGCTCGGGGAAGACCAGGATGGAGCCCGTGTAATTCACATCGGCCACCCTGAAGCCGCCGTCGCCGTAGCTCTGGATAAGCTGGCGGCCTTTGGGGATAACGGGGGTGATGTCGAGACTCACGGCGCCTGTTCGGCTTTTTCCTCCCCTGGCGCCTCCTCCTTAGCCGCGCTGTCTGCGCCCCGGCGGCCCACGTTCAGGTACAGCAGCAACGGCACCGCCAGACAGATGGACGAATAGGTTCCGATGACGACGCCCCAGATCATGGCGAAACTGAAGCCGCGGATGACCTCGCCGCCCAGGAAATAAAGCGCCAGCAAAGCCAGCAAGGTGGTGACGCTGGTCATGATGGTGCGCGACAGGGTCTCGTTGATGGAGCGGTTGAGCAGTTCGGTCATGGACATGGTCTTGAACTTGCGCAGGTTCTCGCGCACCCGGTCGAAGACCACCACCGTATCGTTGATTGAATAGCCGGCGATGGTGAGGATGGCGGCCACCGTGGTCAGGTTGAACTCCATGCTCAACAGCGCGAACAGGCCGATGGTGGAGAACACGTCGTGGACCAGGGCGATGACGGCGCAGACGCCGAACTGCCACTCGAAGCGGAACCACACATAGACCAATATGGCGAGGATGGCGAAGACGACGGCGGAGACTCCGTCCCAGAACAACTCATTGCTGACTTTCGGGCCGACGAACTCGGTGCGCCGGTACTCGACCCCGCCGCCAAGCGCTTGCTTGACTTTTTCCACCGCCGTTTGCTGGGCCTTTTCGCCGCCGTCCTGCTTTTGCAGGCGGATCAAGACGTTGTCTGGGGCCCCGAATTCCTGTAGCGACACCTCGCCCAGGCCCAGCGCCGACAAGGTTTTGCGCATGGCCCCGATATCGGCGGCCTGGGGCGTCTTGACGTCGATCATGATGCCGCCCTTGAAGTCGATGCCGTAGTTCAGCCCCTTGGACGCGAACAGGCCAATGGAGCCCAGGATCAACAGCGCCGAAAAAACGAAAAACAGCAGCTTCTTGGAAATGAACCCGAGGTTTACGCCGGACGGGACGAGACGAAGTCCACGCATTATATGGGAAGCTCCTCAGGCCTTGTGCGCTTCAGCCACGTCACCACCAGCAGGCGGGTCAGCATAACGGCGGTGAACATGGACGAGGCGATGCCGATGGCCAGGGTCACCGCGAAGCCGCGGATGGGACCGGAGCCGAACTGATAAAGAATAACGGCGGCGATGAGGGTGGTCACGTTGGCGTCGATGATTGTCTTGATGGCCCTGGAATAACCCACGTCAATGGCCGAGATGGGCGTCCGCCCGGCCCGCACTTCCTCGCGGATGCGCTCGAAAATCAGCACGTTGGCGTCCACCGCCATGCCGATGGTGAGCACGACGCCGGCGATGCCGGGCAGGGTCAGGGTCGCCTGAAGCAACGACAACGCGCCGCCGATCAGGATTATGTTGGCCAGCAGCGCAACGTCGGCCATGGCCCCGAAACGCCCATAGACGACAATCATAAAAACCACCACAAGCACCATGCCGATCATGCTGGCCACCTTGCCGGCGGCGATGGAATCAGCGCCCAGCCCGGGGCCGACGGTGCGCTCCTCAAGGATCGTCAAAGGCGCGGGCAGCGCCCCGGCGCGCAGCAGCAACGCCAGGTCCTGGGCCTCCCGCACGGAGAAATTTCCACTGATCTGGCCGCTGCCGCCGAGGATGGGCTCGCGGATCACCGGCGCGCTGATGACCTTGCCGTCGAGGATGATGGCGAACAGCTTGTTGACGTTCTCGCGGGTGGCCTTGCCGAAGCGCTTGGCCCCGTTTGAATCGAAACGGAAGGTGACGATGGGCTCATTAGAGCGCGAATCGAACGACGGCTGAGAGTCAATCAGGGTGTCGCCGCTGACCATCACTTTCTTTTTGATGAGGTACTTGCGCGCGCGCCCGTCCCCCATTTTCTCGTCGGCGGACGGCAAAAGCATGGAGCTCGGCGGAACCCGTCCGGCCTCGGCCTTGGCCACCGAGTTCACCTCGTCCACCATATGGAAGGCCATCTTGGCGGTCTTGCCCAACAGGCGCTTGACGCGCTCGGGATCATCGACGCCGGGAAGCTGCACGAGTATACGGTCCACGCCTTGGCGCTGGATGGTGGGTTCGCGCACGCCGGTCTCGTCGATGCGCCGGCGCACGATTTCGATGGACTGCTCGACCGCCGCGGCGATGCGGTCGCGCATGGCCTTGTCGGTCAACGGCAATATGATGACGCCGCCCTCGGCGAATTCGGGCGCGGTGTCCGGATCCAAGGCTTTCACCAAGCCCATGGCCTCTTCCAGCTTGCCCGCATCCTTGATGCCGACGGTGACGGCGTTGCCGCTGACGCCAAGGCCGCGGTAGAAGATGCGCGCCTTGCGCAGCTCGACGCGAACGGAATCCACCAGCGCCTCCAGGCGCTCTTTGATCACCGTCGACACCTTCACCTCCAACAACAGGTGCGAGCCCCCCTGAAGATCAAGCCCGAGGCTGATCTGCCTATGGGGCAGCCAGTCGGGCAAGGACGCAGCCTGCTTGGCGCTCAGGAAGTTAGGCGCGACGAACAGTAAGCCCAGCCCGCACACGGCCAGGACAGTGATGATTTTCCACTTGGCGAAATAGACCATCAGACCCGGAACACTATTTTTTTCCGCCGAACAGGTTCTTGAGACCGCTTCCGACTTTTCCCTTGTCGCCGGGTCCCTTGTCGGATTTACCGGCGTCCCTGGACCCCTGAACCGGCTCGGTCTTGGACAACACGGAGGAAATCATATCGCGGCGGACGCGAACCCGCACGC
>CAJXGZ010000233.1 GCA_913053795.1 uncultured Rhodospirillales bacterium
CGATCGGAATTCACGGGAATGGAGGGCCTCCAGGGGGCTTTGTCGTCGCCATCATCAGAAACGTCGCCAAGACGGAGGGCTGGAATCTCGCATTCTACGAAAGGTCATGGCCCGAATTACTGAAGTTGCTCGAAGCCGGGAAAATAGACCTTATTGGCGGCATCGCCTACATGCCGGATCGGGAGAAAAAGTATAGTTTTTCCAAAGAGACCGCTGCGAACAATTGGGCCGTTGTTTATCGAAGCAAGGAAACGGCGGTCAACGGCATTGCCGATTTAAGCGGCAAACGGATCGCCCTTATACCTAATAACGCACACACCATCGCCCTTAAAAACCTATCCAAATCATTTGAATTCAGCTTCATTGACGTTCCCGCGAAAAACTACGAGCACACACTGGAGCTTGTGGATAGCGGAGAAGCGGAATTAGGCGTTGTCTCCCGGACTTTTCACATTTTCCACGGATCGGAATACAAAGCCCTCGCCACCAATGTTCACTTCAACCCCATTGAACTTCGGTTCGCCACGCCGAAGGGGACCGGAAAAGACCTTTTGTCGGCATTCGACGCCTATCTCACGACCCAGAAAAATGATCCGTCTTCCAGTTACCGCCAGTTATTGGCTTATTGGTTCAAGGGTCCGGTCAAGGAAGTCGTTCCGGCCTGGATGTATTGGGCGGTGTTCGGCGTTATTGGGGCGCTGCTCTTGTCATTATTCCTCGTCCTGTTCTTGCGCAGGCAGGTGAAAACCAAGGCGGCCGCGGCGAGGGACTCGGAGCTGAAATACCGCGGCATTTTCGAGAATTCCGCTGAAGGCATCTTCCAATCGACGCCTGACGGACGTTTCATTAACGCCAACCCGGCTTTAGCCCAAATTCTCGACTATGCCTCCCCCGATGATTTGATGCGCGAAGTGACCAATATCGGACAACAGCTATTTTGTGACGAGGATGAACGTGAAGCGTACAATTCCACCTTGTTGTCGGTCGGCTGGTTCACGGGGAAGGAGCTTCAGTGGAAGCGCAAGGATGAAACGCCTATCTGGCTCATGGGAAGCGTTCGGTCTTCAACGAACGAGAACGGAGAAGTATACTTCGAGGGCACGGTGCAAGACATTACCGATCGCAAACGGGCCGAAAAGGCGCGCGACGAAGCATTGCAAGAGGCTGAACGGGCGAACCAGGCGAAGTCCGAATTCCTCGCCACCATGAGCCATGAGTTGCGCACCCCCCTGAACGCCATTCTCGGGTTCTCGGATATTCTGACAAACCAGTATTTCGGGCCGCCGGGAGCGGGAAAATATCAGGAGTACGCCAAAGATATTTTTACAAGCGCAAACGACCTCCTCGAACTGGTCAACGACCTTCTCGATATTTCGGTCATCGAGGTCGGCAAGTGGTCATTGGGCAAGCAAGAGTTATTGATCAAGGATATCATCGCCGATTGCAGGCGAACCATCGATGAAAGGGCGCGGTCCAAGGGCATTAAGCTTGAGACGAAGATCGCAGGTGAACTGCCCCCCCTTTACGCCGACAGGCGGGCGATGAGGCAAATCCTTCTGAACCTGCTCTCAAACGCCGTCAAGTTCACGCCGGAGGGCGGCAAGATTTCCGTGTTGGCGACCGTCTCTGAATTTACAACTGAAATTGTGGTCGCCGATACCGGCCAGGGGATTCCTCCAGAGCACCTGCCGAATGTCACAAACCCCTTCACCAGGGGCGAGCAGGATCCCTATTTGACGACAAAGGGGTGGGGACTGGGGCTGGCGATCTCGAAAGCGCTGGTCGATCTCCACGAGGGCAAGATGGTCATCAAGAGTAAACTCGGAAAAGGAACAACGGTTACCGTAACCCTTCCCAACAGCGACTCGCGAACTGAGGGGGCGCAGAACTGGGAGATATGATAGGGTTCCCGCCGCGGCCGCCAAGATCGCCGAGCCCGGCCGCTCTGCCGTCGGCTTCGTCGGAGACGGCGGCTTCGCAATGACCGGACAGGAACTGGCGACGGCGGCGCTCCACGGCGTCTCGCCGATGACCGTAGTCTTCAACAACTCAATGTACGGAACCATCCGCATGCACCAGGAGCGCCGCCACCCGGGCCACCCTTGCCGAGGCGCGCGGGGCGGATTTATGAGATTTTACAGAACCCCTGGGGCGGCACGTCCAGCGCCGCGTTGAACTTGCTCGACATATTCTGGAAAGCGATCAGGCCGGTGAGCTCGACGACGCCGTCGCCGCCGAAGATATCCTTGACGCGGGCGAACAGGGCGCCGTCGACGCCGCGGTCCGAATAGGTGACGGCCTCGGCGTATTCCAGGGCCGCCCGCTCCGCCGCGTCGAACAGCGGGCAGCCGCGCCATTGGGCCAGGGCCTCCACTTTTTCCATGGAGGCGCCGCGGTCCATCAAGGTCTTGGTATTGACGTCGATGCAGAAGGAACAGTGGTTGATCTGGGATATCCTCACCGTCACCAGAGAGCGCAAGGCCCCGTCAAGGGGCGAGCTTTTGCGGTTCAAGGCGCCGTAGAGCAAGGCGACGCCGGCGAAGACAAGGGGCGCGCGCCCCCACAACAGGCCGGGATCCAGGACTTGGCCGTAGGTGCGCTTCTGCTTCCAGAAGAACAGGCGGACGAACCAGGGGTATTCACAAAGCGGTTTGGCGGCGATACGCATCTCAATGTCTCCTTGTTGGCGCCCGCTGAAGTTAAACTATATAAACGCACATCATGACCGAAAAAAGCGATCTCCTGATCTGGGCGTTGATCGACGACCGCGCCGGCAATAAAAGCCAGTGCCTTGGCGTCGCCGAAGCCTTGGGCCTTGCCTTTCAAACGCGCGCGCTTGAATACGCGGCGGCGGCGGCGCTGCCCAACATCGCCCTCGGGGCCACCTTCAAGGGACTTTCAGAAAGCGCACGCTTGGCCCTGGCGCCGCCTTGGCCGGATATGGTGATCTCGGCGGGCCGGCGCACCGCCCCGGTGGCCCGCAACATCAAGAAGCTCAACGGCGGAAAAACCTTCCTCGCCCAGATCATGTATCCGGGCGACCTGGGCGTCGGCGACTTCGGCCTGATCGCCGCCCCCAGCCACGACCCATTGAGAGAGCGCCCCAACCTGATGACCATAACCGGCGCCCCCCACCAGGCCACCGCCGCCGCCCTTGAAAAGGCCGCCGGGGAATGGCGCGCGGCCTTCAAGGATTTGCCCCGCCCCTGGACGGCGCTGATGGTGGGCGGCTCCACCAAGCGCCGCGTCTTCACCAAGGAGATGGCCCGCGAGCTGGGACGCATCGCCAATATGCGGGCCAAGATGCTGGAAGGCTCCCTGCTGGTCTCCACCAGCCGCCGCAGCGAAGACGCCGCCGAGGCGTTGTTCGCTGAAATCACCCGCCCCAGCCATATCTATAAGTGGGGCGACGAAGGCGGCAACCCCTACTTGGGCTATCTGGCCCTGGCCGACGCCGTGATCGTCACCGGCGATTCCGTCTCCATGTGTTCGGAAGCCTGCGCCACCACCGGCCCGGTCTATATATTCGCGCCGAAAAAACTTACCGTCGCCAAACACGGCCATTTGCACCGTGAATTGTATGAACTGGGCCATGCCAGGCCGTTGGATGGAACTTTCACGGCCTGGAAGCATCCGCCGCTCAACGCCGCCCTGGCGATAGCGGCGGAAATCAGGGCAAGAATGGGAATATAGACCATTTGAAATAAAGCCCCTACATGCCGAAATGAATAGTGAATAACGTAATGCACAGCGTTTTTATCGGACAGGGCCGGGCGGCATGAAGGAAGATATCGTCTGGAAAGATGAATACTCAACCGGCAATCCCCTTGTCGACAGGGAACACCGGGAGCTTGTCAATCTCGTGAATTTACTTTCAGCCGCCGCCGTCAACGAAGAGTCCGGCTCGGCTTTCGAAGATTGCTTTTCGGCGCTTAACCGTTATGTGAAACAGCACTTCAAGGATGAAGAAGACCTTCTTGACGCCGTTGACAGCCCTCATCTGG
>CAJXGZ010000234.1 GCA_913053795.1 uncultured Rhodospirillales bacterium
GAGCAGCCACACCGTCGCCGCCTACCGCGACAGCTTCAGACTGCTGCTCCGCTACGTGTCCGAGCACCACAGCCGACAGCCAGCCACACTCGGCATCGCCGACCTCGACGCTGTGATGATCGGCTCGTTCCTCCAACACCTCGAACAGGATCGAGGGCTTGGGCCGGTCGATCCCTTCCTGCACCTGGTGCATGATGCGATCGGCCTCGGATTCCGTAATCGGCGTCGGCCGCCCGCCGCCGCCGAGGAAACCGGTCACCTTCGGCGTGTTCTTGACCAGGTGCCAGCTTTCGTCGGACATCACCATCTTGACCAGCACATAACCCGGAAAGAACTTGCGCTCGGCGTTGATCTTTGAGCCGCGCCGCATTTCCACCACTTCCTCCACGGGCACCAGGACCTGTTCGAAGAAATCCTCCATGCTTGCTTGCTTGGCCTGTTCCTCGATGGATTGGGCGACCTTCTTCTCGAAGCCGGAGTAAACGTGAATGACGTACCAACGCGCGGTCATTACCGGTCACCCTCCCAACCCGAAAATAAGCTGCACGCCGGAAGCCATGATCTGGTCGACAATGAAGAAAAACACCGCCGCCAGGATAACCATGATGAACACCATTATGGTGGACGTAATTGACTCCTTGCGGGTCGGCCAAGTGACTTTCGCCCCTTCTTGACGGACTTCTTGCAGAAAACGCATTGGATTTATTTTCGCCATGTTCGTTAAGCCAAACATTCAATAGATATTTATTCGCCTAAGGTAATTAACAGTGGCAGGGGCAGCAGGGATCGAACCCGCGACCTGCGGTTTTGGAGACCGCCGCTCTACCAACTGAGCTATACCCCTTGATCTTAAGATCATGCTCATTTCGGCCCCCCGCTAAAGGGCCGCTTCGAGCAGGGACTATTATATAAGACCTTTCCCTACTCTTTAATGGAGGCGACGACGCCGGCGCCGACGGTGCGGCCGCCTTCGCGGATGGCGAACCGGAGGCCGTCGTCCATGGCGATGGGCGCGATCAGGTTGACCTCCATGGTCACATTGTCGCCGGGCATAACCATTTCCGTTCCTTCCGGCAGAACCACCGTCCCCGTCACGTCCGTCGTGCGGAAGTAAAACTGCGGCCGGTAGTTGGCGAAAAACGGCGTGTGGCGCCCGCCTTCCTCCTTGGTCAGAATATACGCCTCGCAGGTGAACTTGGTGTGCGGCGTGATCGAGCCGGGCTTGGCCAGAACCTGGCCGCGCTCGACCTCCTCGCGCTTGGTGCCGCGAAGCAGAATACCGACGTTGTCCCCGGCCTGACCCTCGTCCAAAATCTTGCGGAACATCTCAACGCCGGTGCAAACCGTCTTCGTCGTGTCCTTGATGCCGACGATCTCAACCTCTTCGCCGGTCTTGACGACGCCGCGCTCGATGCGGCCGGTGACCACCGTGCCGCGGCCGGAAATAGAGAACACGTCCTCGATCGGCATCAGATACGGCTTGTCCTTGGGGCGGTCCGGCTGGGGAATGTAATCGTCAACCGCCTCCATCAGCTTCAAGATGGAGTTCTTGCCCGTCTCCTCGTCGCCGCCCTCAAGGGCCGCCAACGCCGAGCCGGTAATCACCGGAATGTCGTCGCCGGGGAAATCATAGCTGCTCAGAAGCTCGCGAACCTCAAGCTCGACAAGCTCCAAAAGCTCAGGATCGTCAACCTGGTCCACCTTGTTCATGTAAACAACCAGCGCCGGAACGCCAACCTGGCGCGCCAGAAGAATGTGCTCGCGGGTCTGGGGCATGGGGCCGTCGGCCGCCGAAACAACCAATATGGCGCCGTCCATCTGCGCCGCCCCGGTGATCATGTTCTTGACGTAGTCGGCGTGGCCGGGACAGTCAACGTGCGCGTAGTGGCGCTTCTCCGTCTCGTACTCAACATGCGCCGTGGCGATGGTGATGCCGCGCTCGCGCTCCTCGGGCGCCTTGTCGATTTGATCAAATGGCGTGAAGTCGGCGCCGCCGGACTCAGCCAGAATCTTGGTGATCGCCGCCGTCAACGTCGTCTTGCCATGATCAACGTGACCAATGGTGCCAACGTTGCAGTGGGGTTTTGTGCGCTCGAATTTTTCCTTCGCCATGTTTCTCTCGCTCCGTTTCTAACCGGCCAACCTGGTTTGGATTTCCGTGGAAACCTGTTGGGGCACTTCCGCGTAGTGGTCAAAGTGCATCGTGTACTGGGCGCGGCCCTGACTCATGGAGCGCAGGGTGCTGACGTAACCGAACATGTTGGCCAGCGGCGCCTGGGCGGAAATCACGCGGGCGTTGCCGCGCTGGTCCATGCTGTTGATCTGGCCGCGGCGGCTGTTGAGGTCGCCGATGATGTCGCCCATGTATTCCTCGGGCGTCACCACCTCGACGCGCATGATGGGCTCCAGCAGCTTGGGCCTGGCCCTGGTTATGCCGTCGCGGAAGGCGTAGCGGGCGGCGATTTCGAAGGCCAGCGGGCTAGAGTCCACGTCATGGCTGTCGCCGTCATACAAGGTCGCCTTGAAGTCGATCATCGGGAAGCCCGAAATGATGCCGGACGTCCTGGCGTTTTCCAATCCCATTTTGACGCCTGGGATGTAGTCCTTGGGCACGTTTCCGCCGACGACGGTGCTCTCGAATTCATAGCCCGAACCCGGCGGCAAGGGCTCGAAACGAATTTTCACCCGGGCGTACTGGCCGGAGCCGCCGGTCTGTTTCTTGTGGGTGTAATCGATCTCCGCCATCTTGGAGATGGTCTCGCGGTAGGCCACCTGCGGTGCGCCGACGTCGGCCTCCACATTGAATTCGCGCTTCATGCGGTCGACCAGGACTTCCAGGTGCAACTCGCCCATGCCCTTGATCACCGTTTGGCCGCTTTCGGGGTCCGAGGTCACCCTGAAGGAGGGATCCTCGGCGGCCAGCCTGGACAGGGCCACGCCCATTTTCTCTTGATCGGCCTTGGTCTTGGGCTCGACGGCGACCTCGATGACCGGGTCCGGGAAATCCATGCGCTCAAGCACCACCTGGTTGGCGGAATCCGACAAGGTGTCGCCGGTGGTGGTGTGCTTGAGGCCGGCCAGGGCGACGATATCGCCGGCGCGGGCCTCTTTCACGTCCTCGCGGCTATTGGAGTGCATCAGAAGCATGCGTCCGATTCGCTCGCGCTTTTCCTTGACGGTGTTATGGATTTGCGAAGAGCCGGAAAGAACGCCCGAGTAAATGCGGATAAAGGTGAGGGAGCCGACGAAGGGGTCGTTCATCACCTTGAAAGCAAGAGCGGAAAAAGGCTCATCGTCGGAATTGTGGCGCTCGATCTCTTCATCCATGCCGGCCTTGACGCCTATGATGGCGGACACGTCGGTGGGCGCCGGGAGATAATCGACCACCGCGTCGAGCAGGGGCTGAACGCCCTTGTTCTTGAAGGCGGAGCCGCAAAGGACGGGCACGAACGCCCCTTTGACCGTCCCCGCGCGCAAACACTTCTTGAGGGTGCCGGCGTCCGGCGCATTGCCTTCCAGATAGGCCTCCATGGCCGCGTCGTCCATATCCACGGCCGCCTCGATCATCTTTTCACGGTATTCCTCGGCTTGGGAGACAAGATCGTCCGGAATGTCGACGACATCGAATTCGGCGCCCAGGGTTTCTTCCTTCCAGATGACCGCCTTCATTTCAACAAGGTCGATAACGCCGGCGAAATCCGCCTCGGCCCCCACGGGAAGCTGCAAAACAACCGGCAAGGCGCCCAAACGGTCGCTGATCATCTCAACGGTGCGGAAGAAATCGGCGCCGGTGCGGTCCATCTTGTTGACGAAACAGATGCGCGGAACATTGTACTTATCGGCTTGGCGCCAAACGGTCTCGGACTGCGGCTCGACGCCGGCGACGCTGTCGAACACGGCCACCGCGCCATCAAGGACGCGCAATGAACGCTCAACCTCGATGGTGAAATCCACGTGGCCAGGGGTGTCGATGATATTAAT
>CAJXGZ010000235.1 GCA_913053795.1 uncultured Rhodospirillales bacterium
CGGGCCGACAGGGCCGAAAAACTGGCGCAACGCCGCCGGCGATGGGATGGCCGTTTCAAACTGGCGCGCCAACCGGCCCTGCGGGCTCTGGTTCACGACCAGCTTGTAATGGGATGGTCGCCAGAACAGATCGCCGGGCGGCTGACGCAACAGAATGCTCCCATGCGAATCAGTCACGAGTCAATCTATCGCTTCATCTATCACCGCACGGCGCAGAAGGACTATTGGCACAAGTTGTTGCCTAAACGAAGGTTCCGGCGCGGGCCGCCCGGACGCCGGGGCGGATCGTCCGTCATGCGCATCAAGCACCGCCGCTCCGTGAGCCACAGGCCGGTCGAGGCCAATAACCGTCAGACCGCAGGTCACTGGGAGGCCGATCTCATGCTGTTCAGCAAGTACGGCCAGGCCGTCCTCGTCGCCCATGAACGCCACTCCCGATTGCTGCTGCTGTCGCGCCAACCATCAAAGGCCGCCCAACCCACGGTCGACAGGCTTGAACAAATGCTGGAGCCGTTCCCCTCAGGCTGGCGCAAAACAATGACCTTCGACAACGGAACAGAGTTCGCCTACCACCACCAACTGACAAAAAGCATCGGCTTGCGGACATTCTTCTGTGACCCGCATGCGCCCTGGCAAAAAGGCGGCGTCGAAAACTCCATCTCAAGGATGCGCCGGATGCTGCCGCGAAAAACCGATCTCGACAAAATTACTCAGAAACAAATCGATCTAATGGTTGCCGGATACAACAACACGCCACGTAAATGCCTCGCCTTTAAAACACCTGTCGAGGTAATATCCGAGCAACTTCAACCGTTGCACTTCAACTGTGAATCCACCTTCCCGCCTTCGCGGGAATGACGAATGGAGGGGGACGGGAATGACGAATGGAGGGGGACCGCAATCAATCTTGAAATGCTCTAATCCTTCAGGAACGCCCGGGTTTCTTTTATCGCTTCGGCGAGCCCTAAGCGCCGGACCTCGACGCCTTCGGGGAAGGCCCCCGCCAGCCTTGAGGGAAATCCCCTGTCCAGCAGAACGAAGACCCCCTTGTCGCCGGCCCGCCGGAGCAGGCGCCCATAGGCCTGCTTGATCTTCAAGCGGGTCAGCGTCTCGCCGTATTTCCGCCCCTCCCCGGAGGCTTCTTGCCGCGCCTTGTGCAGGATGTCGGGGCGCGGCCAGGGAACCCGGTCGAAGACGATCAGCCTCAGGGAGCGCCCCGGAACGTCGACTCCGTCGCGCACCGCGTCGGCGCCCAAAAGGCAGGAGTCCGCCTCGGCCCGGAAGATGTCGATGAGGGTCCCCGTGTCCATCCCGTCCACATGCTGGGCCAGCAGCTGAACCCCCGCTTCTTCGAGCTTGCCGGCGATCAGCCGGTGAACCTCCTTGAGCCGCGCGATGGCGGTGAACAGCCCCAGCGCGCCGCCGCCGGAAGCCAGGAACAGCTCGCGATAAGCGGAAGCCACGGCTCCGGAATTCGCCTTGGAGACATCGCCCACCACCAGCACCCGCGTTCGCCCGGCGTAGTCGAACGGCGAAGGCGTTGCGCTTTGCACGGCTTCTGAGTCCAGATGATCGGCCCCGGTGCGGGCGCGGGCCATCTCCCAGCCTTCGCCGTCGCGCAAGGTGGCCGAGGTGGTCAGTAAGCCTTGCGCCGGTTCCAAGACGGCCTTGGCGAAGGGCAGGGTGGGGTCAATCCAGTGACGATGCATGCCGATGTCGATATCCCGCCCCGAGATGCGCTCGACCCCGAACCAGTCGACGAACTGGGGCGGCGTCTCGCCCTCCAGGTCCTCCAACATGGCCCGCCAGGCGTCGACGTTTTGCTTGGCCCGGCGCTTGATGCCGCGCCGCACCGCCTCGATGCGCTGGCGCGAAGACGTATCCAACTCGGCGGCTTCCGACTCAAGCACCGCGCCCAGGGCCTTGCCCAGCACGCTCAACGGCTTGGCCATGGCGGCGAGGGCTTTGCCGAGATCCGCCGCCGCCGCCATCAGCCCCGGCACGCATGGCCGGCACGATGTCTCCAGACTGTAAGGCGAATTGGTGTCGGGATCGCGGGCGTAGACCTGTTGGCGGGCCAGATGGAGAAAAGTTTCGGCGGGACCGCGCGGGGCCTCCGCCGCCAGCCGTTGGCGCCAGCCGGGGGCGGGCAAGGCGTGGGCCGCGCGCAAGGTTTCATCCAAGGCCTTGGCGGCCGCATCGTCGTTCGCCGCCAGATCGCCGGCGCGCGCCTTCAGTCCGCGCGAGCGCGAACGCTTGGCGTCCTCGGCCCCCAGAATCCAACGCCGAAGCTCGGCTGTCTCGGCCCCGGTGAGGCGGGCCGAGAAGGCGCCGTCGGCGGCCCCGAAAATATGATGGCCTTCATCGAAGACGTAGCGGGCGGGCAGGGAGTCCTCGCCGATGGAGCCCAGCGCCGCCTGGATCATCACCAGGGCGTGGTTGGCGACGACGATGCGGGCGCCTCTGGCGCGGCGGATGGAGCGCTCGACGAAGCACTTGCGGTAATGGCTACAGGCCGAATAGACGCATTCTCCGCGGGTGTCGGTGAGGTCCACGGTCAAGCCCCGCCCCAGCAGCCCGGCCAGCCACGCCGGGAAGTCGCCGCCCGCCATGTCGCCGTCGCGGCTGGCCAAGGCCCAGCGCGCCACCAGCCCCAAGGCCACCGCGTCTTCGCCGTTGACGCCCTGCAAGCCCCTGGAGAGCCGGTTCACCGCCTCCTCGAAATTCAACAGGCAGAAATAATTCTCGCGGCCCTTGCGCACGACAACGTTCCTGGCCTTCTCACGCGGGTCCGGATAAAGCCTATCGAGCTCCCCGTCCAACTGGCGCTGCAAATTGCGGGTGAAGGTGCTGATCCAAACGCTTCCCTTGTTCAAGTCCGCCCAGACGCTGGCCGAAGCGATGTAGCCCAGGGTCTTGCCGACGCCGGTGCCGGCCTCGGCCAGCGCCAGCCGCGGCCGGCCTTCATGGCAGCGCGGCGCGAAGGCCTCCACCGCATGGGCGGCGTAATCGGCCTGCTGGGGCCTCTCTTCCGAACTCGCGCCCAGCAATTGAGATAATTTCTCCCGCGCCGCCTCTTCCGTCACCGGCTCGTTGCCGGGCGGCGGCGGCGGCGGCGCCTCCTCCCACTCCTTCAAGCGCCCCCAAACGCGCAGCCCTGAATTGACGGTGTGGGAATGGGGCGCTTCGCCGGCGCCCAGGGCCTCCAGCACGGCGGCGCCCCAGCCCCAAGCGGGGGCCATGGCGAAGGCGGCGGCCAGCGCTTCGCCGCGCGCCGTCCCCTCAAGCCCGGAAATCTCGTCCAGCAACGCGTCCGCTGCGGCGAACAAGGCGTCGGCCTCCTTCTCCAGCGTCCCCGGTATGGCGATTCCCAAGGCCTGCGCTACGCCCCTCGCCGTGGGAAGGCAGAACCGGGCGGGCCGCGCAAATGCGAACAACTCCAACACGTCCAGCGCCGGAAACGCCCCAACCCCCAGCCGCGCCGCCACCGCCGCGCGATGACACACCAGCAAAGGGGCGCCCTTGTCCAACTTCTGGCCCAGCCGCCGCGCCGCCTCCACATGGGAAAGCTCCGCCACCTCGCCGTCGCCCGAAAGCCAAACAGCCGCCCGCCCGCCAACAGCCAATGCGGCGGCGGGGGATGGGGAGGGTGAGTCGTCGTCGGTCATGTAGGCCAGTATAACGCCGCCTTAGGCGTCGCGGGGGGAGAGAAAAGAAATTTTTCGCCACGGATGGACACAGATGGACACGGATAAGGGAGGAAGAAAAAATGGTCGTTTTTATCTGTGTGAATCTGTGCCCATCCGTTCTCTAATCGCATTGTTCAAGTCAAGCTCTCCTGAAAAAATTAAAGGGGTCAGGCCCCTTTAATCTTCGGCCACAACGCTCCGAAATTGCTCGGAGCAGATGGCGCCGGCATGGTGACGAAAATTAAA
>CAJXGZ010000236.1 GCA_913053795.1 uncultured Rhodospirillales bacterium
CCGTCGCCGGTGACCACCAGCGGGTTGATTTCCACCAAACTGGCGTCCAACTCGATGAAGGCCTTGTACAAGGACAGTATGAACTTCACCGCCTGGCCCACCTGCTTGCCTTCGAGCCCTAAACCGAAGGCCAGCTTGCGGGCGTGGTAGGGCAGGATGCCGGTGGCCGGGTCGACGGTCGCCTTGATGATTTTCTCGGGCGTCTTCTCGGCCACCTCCTCGATGTCCATGCCGCCTTCGGTGGAGGCCATCATGGTGATCGCCGAACGCTCCCTGTCCACCACCAACGAGAGGTAAAGCTCGCGGGCGATGTCGCAGCCGTCCTCGATATAGACGCGCTTGACTTCCTTGCCCTCGGGTCCGGTCTGGTGGGTGACCAGGGTCATGCCCAGTATCTCCTTGGCGGCCTTCTTGGCGTCCTCGACGGATTTAACCACCTTGACGCCGCCGCCCTTGCCGCGACCGCCGGCGTGAATTTGCGCCTTGACCACCCAGACCGGGCCGCCGAGATCCTTGGCTGCGGAGTCGGCGTCGGCGGGGGTGTAGGCGACGGCGCCTTCGGGAACGGCGACGCCGTATTTCGCCAGCAGTCGCTTGGCTTGGTATTCGTGAATATTCATGTTTGTCGGTTCCGGTTTTTTTCTGTTAGCATTATTTCTTTTTCATCATTTTCTTGGTGATCCCGATCAGTCCCTTGACCGCCTTTACGGATTTGTTGAAGCCGGCCCTTTCCTCGCGGTCCAGCTTGATCTCGATTACTCTCTCGACGCCCTTGGCGCCGATAACGCAGGGTACGCCCACGTACATGTCCTTGACCCCGTACTCGCCGTTGAGATAGGCGGCGCAAGGCAGAACCCGTTTCTTGTCCTTGAGGTAGGACTCGGCCATCAGGATGGCGGCGCTGGCCGGAGCGTAGAAGGCGGACCCGGTCTTGAGCAGGCCGACGATCTCGGCCCCGGCGTCACGCACCCGCTGGACGATCTCGTCCAGTCTTTTCTGGGTCGTCCATTTCATCTTCACCAGATCAGGCAGCGGAATGCCGGAGACGGTGGAATAGCGCAGCGACGGCACCATGCTGTCGCCGTGGCTGCCGAGCACGAAGGCGGTGACGTCCTCCACCGAGACATTGAATTCCTGGGACAGGAAATAGCGGAAACGCGCGGAATCGAGAACGCCGGCCATGCCCACCACCTTGTTCTTGGGCAGGCCCGAGGCCTTTTGCAGCACCCACACCATGGCGTCCAGCGGATTGGTGATGCAGATGACGAAAGCGTTCGGCGCGTTCTTCTTGATGCCCTCTCCCACCGACATCATGACGTTGGTGTTGATGCCGATCAGATCGTCGCGGCTCATGCCCGGCTTTCGCGCCACCCCGGCGGTGACGATGATCACGTCGGCGCCCTTGATGGCGGCGTAGCGCTCGGCGCCGGAGACGGCGGCGTCGAAGCCCTCGATGGGCGAGGACTGGGCCATGTCCAAAGCCTTGCCCTGGGGAACGCCGTCGATGATGTCGAACAACACAATGTCGCCGAGTTCCTTCAAGCCGGCCAGATGGGCCAGCGTGCCGCCGATGTTTCCGGCGCCAATAAACGCAATCTTGTTACGAGCCATACCCAGTTCCTTCCCCTGTTTCGGTGCGCGGCCTATTAAAGGCGCGGAGAAAAACACGCTCCAGCGTGTAAATCGTTCCAGTTAAGTAGCCGGATTTTAGAATAAGAGCAAGGATAAGCGGGGAGGTTTTAGGGGGCATATGGATAGTTTTTCCGCCCTTGCGCCATGTACGCCTCGCTTTGCATTTCGATCAGCCTTGAGGATGTGCGCTGGAACTCGAAGGCGCCGGAGCCTTCGGTGTAGAGCTCGCCCGGCGGCGCGTCGGCGGTGCAGATGAACTTCACCTTGTTGTCGTAAAGGGTGTCGATGAGGGTGGTGAAGCGCTTGGCCTCGTTGCGCATGTCGGGACCCAGCCGCGGGATTCCGGTCATGATCAGGGTGTGGAAGTTGGCGGCGATCTCCAAATAATCGCCGGCGCCCAGGGGCTGTTCGCAAAAATCCCTGAAATCGCCGAAGGCGACGCCGTCGGCGGCCAGGGGGATTTTAACCTCGCGCCCGTTGACCTCAAGCATTCCGGCGTGCGCCCGGGCGCCGTTGGTGAGCCGCTTGAAGCAGCTTCCCATCTCGCGGTCGGTGTCCTGGTCGCAGGGCGTCAGATAGACGTTCATAGCCCGCATGCGCTCCAGGCGGTGATCGGTTCCGCCGTCCAGGTGCATGACGTCCAGCTTGTCCTCGATCAAATCGATAAAGGGCAGGAAGCGCCCCCGCTGCAAGCCGTCCTTGTAAAGGTCCGAAGGCATGCGGTTGGAGGTGGCGACCACCACAACGCCGGCCGCGAACAATTCTTGAAACAGGCGCCCCAGGATCATGGCGTCGGCGATGTCCAGCACCTGGAACTCATCGAAACACAACAGCCACGCCTCCTCGGCGATGGCGGCGGCCACCAGCGGGATGGGATCGTCATGCTTCTTGGATTTGCTCAACGCGTGCAGGCGCTCATGGGTCTTGCGCATGAAGGCGTGGAAGTGGACGCGCTGTTTGCGCCGCACGGGAGCGGTCTGGAAAAACAGGTCCATGAGCATAGTCTTGCCGCGCCCGACGCCGCCGTACATGTACAGCCCCTGGGGCGGGTCCTCGCGGCGCCGCGCCAGCCCGAAGCGCGACTTCCAGCCGGAAAGCCCGGACGCCGGCTTATAACCCTTGAGGGCATGGTAAAGGCTTTGCAGCTTCTCCATGGCCAGCGCCTGCGCCTGGTCGGGCAAGAGGGCGCCGGTTTGAAGGTTGGCGCGGTAATCGCTGAGCGGTCCCTCGGACATGGACTTTTCCTAATAATTGAGGGCGGCCGGCGCCACAGCCTAATTGTAAGAAGGCTGGTGAATAGAATCTAGGGTCCAGACTCATTCATTATGCTAAACTGTTCGTTTGTTTTTGGAGAGCTTTAGCATGGCGGATAGATTCTACACATTGCTTGAAGGCCGGGGGATTCTCGGGATTTCCGGCAAGGACGCCCGCTCCTTTCTTCAAGGGCTGATTTCCAACGGCATTGAAAAGGTGAACCGCCAACACGCCATCTACGCAGCGATGCTGACGCCCCAGGGCAAGTATTTGCATGATTTTTTCATCGCCGAAACGCCGGACGCCCTGCTGCTGGACTGCGAGGGGCCGCGCTTGGAGGATCTGAAAAAGCGGCTCGTCATGTACAGGCTGCGCGCCAAGGCGGAGATCGAAGACCAGACTTGCGAATACGCCGCCGCCGCCCTGTTCGGCGACGGAACCCATGAAGGATTGGGGCTTTCCGCCGAGCCTGGAAGCGCCGCCGCCTTCAACACGGTCTTGGCCGGGGGCGCCGCCTATGTGGACCCGCGCCTGGCCGCTTGCGGGGCGCGCGCCATACTGCCCAGGGACGGCGCGGCCAAGGCTCTGGAGGACGCCGGGTTCGCGCCCGCTCCCTTCGCCGACTACGATCAATTGCGCATGGGTCTGGGGCTGCCTGATGGAAGCCGCGACATGGTGGTGGAGAAGGCCATCCTGCTGGAGAACGGCTTTGACGAGATGGGCGCCGCAGACTGGAAAAAGGGCTGTTATCTGGGCCAGGAGCTGACGGCCCGCACCAAGTACCGGGGCCTGATCAAAAAACGCCTCGTGCCGGTGGACATCGACGGCCCGGCCCCCGGCCCCGGAACGCCCATCACACTAAATGACGCCGGCGCCGGCGAGATGCGCTCAAGCAGCGGTGACCGGGGCCTGGCCATGGTGCGGCTCAAATATCTGGACGCCGAAGGTGCCGCGCCCCTCAAAGCCGGCGGCGCAACCGTTGCTCCTCAAAAGCCGGACTGGATGCGGTCAGGGTAAAGCGCCTGACAA